>MHXP01000158.1 GCA_001824485.1 Planctomycetes bacterium GWA2_39_15
GGGTTGCACTACATAATTTAAACAGCGAAAACCCTTTAATCATAATTCATCTCCTTTTAAAAATCCCTACTATTTACAAAAAATTATCTACAATATTCTAAATGAGCAAATTCCATTCCCCATTTTAAGACAATTAACAATTAAAGAAATCCGCACCTTAGTTGTTTATTTTCATTATTCTAGGGAAAATATTCAAAATAAAATACTTTTACATACCCTATCTTAGTATTTCTTTATTGAAATACCTAATGCAGCACAGAAACAAAATTCAAAATATTGACTATTTCTATGAAACCACTTTAGGCATCTACCAAGTTTAAATACTTATCTAAATACCGGTTACCGCCAAAAACAATATCACAATTTAGACTATTTTGATAAATTAGATTATTACGAAATGAACAGCAACTTTTGCAAGTTAATTATAATAGCAAAAGACAATTTGTCAAATTTTATGAAGCGAGCTATCGTTAATAAGTTTTTCCCTTGCTTCATTAACAATCTTGGTAGTTATCTCCTTATACCCCATTTTCTGGGCATATTCCTCAATTTTCATCCTAACCACATCCCTGATAAACGAAGGAATACGTTCTGTTTGTGTTTGAGCTTCTTTTGTCCAAACCACAGAATTTTGAGCTTTTACGGTGGAATTTTCGTCAAATTCTTGATTGCATTCAACGGGCTTTAAAAGGATATTTCCACTATAATGCCGATTGTCAGTATTGATTTTATACTCTTTTTTGTTTTCTGGCGATTCAATATATTCTGACTGCTTTGTAGATATTTCAAGTTTTGCCTCTACATTTCCCCCTGTTAATAAAACATTACATGGCACAAGTCTAAGTAAGTTTTCTGTTGTGCTACCAATATCTAATCCATTGGTATTATGGACTCCAGTACGTCCCAAGATTAGCAATGAAGGTTTTTCGCTATCTATGTATCTTAATATCTGATCATACGGTTTACCATCCATTAATACAGTATTAATTTTCACACCAGCATTCTTTGCTGTGAGATTTGCCCGGTCTAGATGATTCTGATATATCTTTGCCAAACCTTTATCAATAATCTCTTCGTGTAAAGTTTCCTGTTCTCCAAACCTGAAAATCTGTCCCGCCTGCTTGGAAAGCACCTTGGCTATACTATCAAAGGCAACTCGATGATAATGCGGATCAAATACAGAAATAGCAGTAGGTTTTAGATCAAATGATTTTGCAAAATTAATAGCAGATTTTACCCCGTCAGAAGACGGTACGCTTCCATCTACTGCAATTACAACCTTTCCTTCCAAGCACTTATTTTTCACCACCAAGACATCCGTCTTAACACGCCTAACAACACGCTCACAAACACTTCCGATTACATTCTCATTCACAGCAGCCAGGCCTAATGCCCCCATAATCACTAGGTCATAATGCCCCTTTTGAACTTGTTTTATAATTTCATAATAGTTCTTGCCTTCCAACAGAAGACATTCATGTGGAACGGCAGCTTCACGACATTTCTTACTAAAAACATCCAGATAAGACTCAGAAATCAACTTGAGTCCCAGGTTAATTAATGAGGTATGAAGGTCACGCTGTCGTTGAAGTACACTTTCATCCTGATACTGCGGTGGCAAGCCTTTTTCCATATCGCGAAACCGCCTCTGATGCAGTGAGGCATCGTAGACATGGCACCCTACAAGTTGTGACTTAAATTTCTTGGATATATCAATCCCTAGATCAATGCAGTAATTAGAATGGCGTGAATTGTCAATTGCGATGAATATCTTTTTGTACATAAAGAGTTGGTTTGGCTACTTTCTAACGCCGTGTTGCTTCTTTCTTTAGCTTTTTCCACTCGCCAATAGCACCTACTGCTAATGCAAGAGTGATTACGATCAGGAAAAACCACCGCATAGATGATTTAAATACACTTGATTTTTCTTCTACAAAAACCGCTTCTTTTGCTGCCACAACAGGCTTTTCTGCTTCCTGTGAAGAAAGATTCCGTATATAAGCGACCAGCTCCTTTATCCTTTTTTCTGTAAGTGTTTTTCCCCATGGAGGACAAAGATTTGATTTGTCAACTGCCCTCGAACCTCCTGTAATGGACTTTATAAGTTGGTCGTCTGTTCTTTTCTTCATATATTCAACAGCTGTAAAATTTCGCGGCTTTGGTTTTAAATCAATGGTAAAGAATGTACCGTCTCCTTTACCTTTCATACCATGGCAAGGCGAACAATAATATTCAAATGTTTTTTTGGGAGACAATAAAAAAACTTGCTCTCGTGGAGAAACGTCTGAGTCCTTTGCCATTGCATGGCTGCCAAAAGCGCCCAACATGACAAACGAACCTACGAGTATAATTTTTTTACCAGTAAAAAAATATCTCATTATTTAGTTCCCTCTTTTTTCTTTACATGATCAGTCAAGAAACCCACCAGCGATTTTAATTCTTCATCTGAAAAACCAAAGTTTGGTTCTACAGCTTGCGGGTTCACTTGTTGTGGATTTCTTAAATGAAAGAGCAAATATGCAGGCTGTAAACGATCTCCTACCGTTTGCAAATTAGGGCCAACTACACCACCACCCTTAGTCCCTTCCGCATGGCAGGTATTACAACCTTTTTCGTAAAAAAGTTTCTCTCCAGCAGCAATTACATCTGGGGAAGGCGAACTTCCTTCAAAAAGATTTGTAAAAGGTTCTTTTGTATGAAGATTCTTTTCAATATATTCAGTCGCCACCTTAGCGTCTTCTTCCGTTAAATTAAATTTGGGCATTTGTTGACTGAGGGGACGGATAATATCGGGCACCTGCAAAAACTCATTTTCCCAGTTCATCTTTATTTTACTACCGGCAATAGTCAAATTAGGTGCATAGGCTCCACCTTTATTTTGTATTCGATGACAGCTCAGACAACGTATCTCATATAGTAATTTCTCAAAACCTGCTAATCCATCGCGTTTTTTCTCTGTTACAGGCATTAGTTCTGAAAAACCTTTTATATCATGGCAGACAAAGCACCTAGCCTTCTCAATTACATCCTTTCCCTTCTCAATTAAGGCATTGTCTTTTCTTAGGCTGTTATATTCTTTTTCTGTCAACACCTTAACTTCTTGCTCTGCTTGTTTCGATTCCTTTGCTTCACCTTCTTCTTCATCTTTTTCTTCTGGTATGAACTGCGTATCACGCATGACAAACTCAACTATTCCACGTAGATCGCTATCCGTAAATCGGAATTGTGCCATCATCGTATCTGGGAAATGGCTTTTAGTGTTGCCAAGCCAATCATATAACCAATTCCTATTTATCTTCGTTGTGATCTCTCCGAGGTCTGGGCCTACGCCAACGTTTCCACCAAGTCCCTTTATAGGATGACAGATAGTGCAACGTGCACGTCCCCAAACACCTTTACCGTTATTATAGACTTTATCCATCTTGTCATATTCATCTTCAGAAAGCTCGTCCTCTTTTTTCAACAAAAAGGCCTCCCATGTGACCTGAGGCAATCCCTTTTCAGCAATGCTTCCTAAATATGCAATAACAGCTTTGATTTCGTCAAAATCCAGACCGAGATTAGGCATCTTTGCATTCGGCACCACCTTTTTTGGGTTAGCAATCCACCTAGAAATCCATTCCACATTAGCCTTATTAATAACATTAGTCAGAGGGGGCCCATTTTTAACCCTTTTATAAGGATCTTCAAGTTCAAACGGAAGAACAGTCCATTGCTCTGGAATACGATATTTTTTGTCTAAATCCAAGTAAAGAGCATCTATTTTCTTTTCCTGTCCAATGGAAACTTTTAGAAAAACCATACATGGTATACATACCAACGCCATTATAAATAATACTCTTTGTAAGCTTGCCAATGACCTTAACCTCATTAAAAACTCCTTAACAAGATGTTTTTATTATTCCTCTTCTTCCAATTTAGGCGGGAATCTGCGTAACCTTGCAACAAACCACAACTCTACACTTGCGCCCATAACAACGGCAATCAATACATAAACAAAAACTGTTTTAGGTACAGGCTTTTCAAGCGATATGTAATACCACGATGAAACTGATTTTTGACCACCGAAATCGCTATTCGAACCATCCCATACCGCAAATGCTATAGGAATAAGTTTACCAATTTCAAATTGGATATCTCCCTTTGCATCTTCAGTCTTTAAAGTTCTTTTAAATAGAACCTTCCATCTTCCGTTCTGATAAATTCCCTTTCCTGTTATATTTTGACTTTCTGGCGGTTGCGTCGTAATACTTTTAAAACCTTTTGCGTTTAATTCCGAAACAACTCCTGGCTCTTGCTCAGGCGCTTCCACAATCTGCCCGAACCCTTCGTGCCAGTGTGCCTTCCAGCTCCACAGATTTACTGCTCCACTGGAATCTCCCATTGCAAAATATGGTTTTTTCAGTGATTCCGGAATCTTTGTTGGAAATTGCAAAGAAATAGCATCCCTAAAGATTTCTTCCTGTTTGTTAGTAGAGTCATCCCACTCTACTAAAAATGCAATTTCATCCTTATTATATAATGCCCTGACCATAATCGCATCTATAGTAGGCGTCCAATGTCTTGGAGCTGTAAGTATTTGACCTGCCAAAGGAAGTTCCACTGGTGTAGCCTTGTTCCAATTTTCATCTTGTGGTTCTGTTGGTAATTGTTCACCTTCAATTAACTTCACCTTCACAACCACATCGGATACCATATCCTTTGACAAACTTTTCACAAAATGGGTAACATGCCAACGATCCTCATCGGAGAGTTTCTCCAAATAAGAACCCATAGGTGTTTCGTTAAATCCTGTAGAAATTGTGCGATAAACATCCTCAATTGTATTGCCGCCTTTAAAATTCCACGCCTTGGATAAATCCCTTGCCCTATAAGGCATGTTCCATTCTGTTTGTAAAGCAACAGTCAAAGGACCATTTCCCCTGCCATCTTCGCCATGGCACTCAAAACATTTTGTCTCTTTAAATAACTCCTGCCCCCTTTTCACGCTTTCTGGGGTAGAAGCGACACTCCCGGCGGATATCACTTTAGGCGCTGATTCTTTCTTAAATTGTTCATTAAAGGTTTTTATATAATAAATTACCTGCCAGCGCTCTGTTTCACTTATAGTAATCCAGAAAGGCATGGCGGTCCCTTCTATACCGCTTGTAATAATTCTAAACAAATCTTCATCCGTAGGCACTGAACCAAATGCAGTGGAACGAACTTTATACTCATTCCTCGTAAAATTCCTTGGCTTCGGGAACATTGTTTTTGAAGCAGGACCATCGCCTCTTCCTTCAATTCCATGACAGTACCAACACCTCTTTTCGTAAACTTTCTTACCATCAGCAATGGCGTCTGCCGTTTCAGGCAACTTTTGGGGTACTTCATGTTTATACGTCCTAAATAATTGAGAAGTTTGGGCAAACGCCCGCCCCTGCGTACTAAAAATACTTAATGTTGCTACGATTAATCCTAAACCAACCAAAACACTTTTAAACGCTTTTATCATAATATTTATCGTTCTTCTATCCGTTGTCATTTATAAATTAACAACAATTAACCGTTAAGAACCAGACCCTCTTATACATAAGCACAATATTATTATTCAACTTTCTCCCTTTGTCTTGGCATAACGCCAGCAGTATCATATTCTCCCATGATAATCTTCCAGATTTCATCATCCTTTAAATCATCTTTCCATGACGGCATTGCAGAGTCCCAGGGAGTAGCTTCCGAAGGAAGACCCGGACCACCTTCTTTAATTCGCCAAAAGAGATAATTATCTACTACAGTAGCAATTGTTCCGGGGTCTTGAAAATTAATAGGTCTCAGGCGAAATGAATTTGCAAAAGGTCCGTTACCATCTGCTTTTGAACCGTGACAAGGTCTGCAATATGTTTGAAAGAGAATCTTTCCTTCCTCAATACACCTACGCTGAGTTTCAGCATCTGTTTGTCTAAACGGATTATCAAGCTTTTCAAATTCCTGAGGCAATGTAGGGTGCTGAATTCTTAATTCAACGGGCGAAGCGGCGCCTGGAATAGACCATGAGTATATAAACCACCCAACCAGAACAGGAAAACCTACAAACAACAGCTTTTGTAACAAAATTTTTATTGTTGAACCGCTATCCGGCAATAAAAAGCCCAGAAAATCTGCAAACTTCTGATTGCTGGTAGTCGCATATACCAGCCCAGCCAGAACCCCCATAATCATATACCACATCATCAGGGTGCTTGGAGTAGGCATTGGATGATCTTTTGCCATCAATACCTGGAAAACCTGTGGAGAAACATATTTAAGGAGTAAATACAGGCATATCACTGCTGTAATTATCCATATTAACAAAAATTTTTTGCGCTTATTAGCCATTAATGCACTCCTAACTTTGAATCCTTCGTATAAACAACAGCATCATTGATTTATTTTAAACTTTGTAAAAAGGAGACAATCCCGTAAAAATCTCTCACACTTAATAGCTCACCAATATTTCCTGGCATAATTGAAACATCCTGCTTTTTCATCTCCTGAATATCACTTTTAGGTATAGCGACCTCTTCGATCTCGCCGCTTTCTTCTTTTAATAACACAAGCTCTGCATCTGTTTCACTTTTTATAAGACCATTATAAGGTATGCCATCCGTTGTTATCACATACATTGTTTCATAACCCTTCACAATCTTTGCGCTTGGCGTAAGAATAGATTCCAAAAAGTATTCGGGTGTTTGAATGGCGCCAATTCCAGTAAGTTCCGGACCAACTTGTTTGCCCTTTCCATTTACTATATGGCACTTTCCACACGTAATAGGACGAGTTTCATCAAAGAATATTTTTTCGCCTTCTTTAGCATCAACTACAACCGGAGGTACCCACGGTTTTACTTTCTTCTTCGATGCCTCAGGTATCTTGTCCTTATATTTCATAATAGCTGCAATATCGGGCTCGCCGCCTAACGTTTGAAGATACGCCAATACAGCAAGTATCTTCTCACGCGACAGCATAATTGGCGGGTCAAACACCTTAGGCATAATTTTGTCATATCCTTTTACAATAAACTTTTCGGGTTCCACAATGGATTCCACAAGATAATCCAACCCTGAAGGCATACCCAACTCTTTAGCCCGTTCTTCTGCCCTACCAATCAAACCATCCTGATCTGGTCCTCTTGTTGCGCTACCACTCGTTCCTATCTTGTGACAGGTGCTACATTGCCCATCTCCCCAAAATATCTTTTCGCCAGCCTCCGGATTCACCCCGCCAGCAGACTCACCACCACCGCCCGTACCTGAAAGTCCAGCTACGTACATTGTGATATAAATATAGAATCCTATAATAGCAATTCCAAAAGCCGTAATTTTTAGCATGCTCTTATTCATAAGTTTTCCTAAACCTTCATTTACAATCTTGAAATTTTATTTACATCAAACATTATACAGCCTGTTATAAAATTCTTTTATTGCTTCTCGTAGCCAACTACCTCATCTTCATATTCTTCTGCTTTTTCACTCTTCTTCTTGTCGCCCAAATTAGCCAACCAGAATACAAAGGTAACCAAACCAAGGAATAGCGCCACGATCAAACCAACTATCCGCCCCATGTAAGCCAAAGTCGGTGTGTATGCCCATTGAGAGGTATCCTGCAAGACACCGTAAATATGCCAATCCATCCTCAGACCAGAACGTATAAATCCCATCAATCCCATCAAGATAACAATAACCACGCACAATAAAATCAACGCATATTGCGATCTCACAGGCATTTTTCCCCATACAATACCACCCACAAGTTTCGCTTTACGGAACATAAAAATATCTATAATGGCATTCATAATCAGACAACTCATTACTATCGAAACCTGCGTTACAGACAAATATCGCAACACCAAGTTTGCCTTTTGCATAACCTGGAAACCATAATACCAAAAATACAGCACTGCAATGCACGCAGTTACCGCAAAAAGCATCCCCTGCGCCAGCTTCCCTTTATTTTTAAAAGTCAAAAAGGCAGCCAGGCATATCGCAAACGACTGGATATAAAGAGCGCTTATTAAAGGTTTCACGAATACTTTTATATTAGCCTCTAATTCTACAAAATTTAGTGAAATAGCATACGATACCAGCATTAACAAGCAAAAGATCGCAGCAGAAAATATCCCAATCTTACCAGCCCTGCCTTGTTCAGAAAAAGGCGCCATTTCCCCTTTGTTGCTTCGCCTATAAATTAGGAATGAAAAGAAGGTGGCGAGAATTATCAGGTTAACCACTGCATTTTTCGCAGCCATAACACCAAAATATTTAGAGAACGGATGATATTGTTCACCAATCATAGCCCTCTCTTCACCACTAAGAGGTAAATTGTGAGGCGTTAACCATACGGCAAAACACATAAAGATAACAAAAATAAGATATTTAATGAATTTAGTGTATCGCTCTGAACCTTTAATCCTGCCCATTCCCAGCCACAAATAATAATTCGCACCAATAAAGAGCATGCCAATTAAGATGGCCTGAATAATAAATGTCCATGAAAATGCCCCACCCATCATAATATTACCCATAACAGGGCTTGAACTATAGACTTCCCTACCCAGCCAATACCCTGCAAATGGCAATGGTATCAAAGCGCCAACGCCTATAAAGTTACCGACATAACCCATCCAATCGTAATGCGCCTTTTCCTCTTCAGATTTTGCACCCAGGAATTTTACTGCAGCATATGCCCCTACTATAAAACCACCAAAGCATACATTAGCAATTAAACGGTGGAGATTTACCGGCATCCAGAGTGGATTATATATGGCGTGATATAAGCTCAAAACTTTCCCAGTTGTTGGCACAATTCCCGCAGGACTCATCATGTAAGTTGCCCACGAATTAGTTAAAAACATAAGACTTGTACCAAAAAGGTTAAGCATAACACCAAGCATAATATGGAACCACTTCCTAAAAGCGGTGCCTTTTAGAATTTCCCACGAATAATAATAGCCGTACAATGTGAATGCCTCACCAAAAAACATCAAAGCATATATATACATTGTAGGCGCAAAAACATTCGTCATGTGTCCCATAAACTCAGGGTACAAACCAAACAGGCAAAATCCCAGTAATCCACCTAACGACGCTGTTGTAGCAAATGCCGCAGACAATAGTTTGGTAAATTCCTTTGCCATCTTATCGTATTTAACATCACCACCTTTGAATCCCACAATTTCCACAATAACAGCAAAAATGGGAACACCAAGCACAAAGGCTGCGAACATAAGATGCAGTTCCGATACGATCCAGACTACTACTCGTGAATCAATCCCAAAAAATGTTCGATATTGAACAGGACCAACTTCCTCTTCCTCTATAGCGGTTGTTGTAGTACCTGCCCCTGTAGCTGCTGCAGGCTGACCCGCTGTGGACTGCGCTTTACCCGCCTCAAACTGAGGTAATTCTACACCAGGAGCAGCACCTCCACCTTCTTTTGATGTTTGTGTAGGCGCCTCTTCGGCAGCAAATACCTTTTGGAAAAGCGAAATGGATGAAACAAAGGAGATGAAAAATAAAAATACAACAATAAAAGTACTTCTTTTTGTTAGCTGCAGTAATATCTTCTTATTCATTAGCGAAGCGCCTTTTTCAAACTGGTAAGTTACACATTTCGTAAAGTTTACGATAAAGTTATTTCTTTGTTAAAACAAAATCTACCACAGCCTCTTCTTTTGACTTTACTGCTATATCGCTGGTCTTCTTCCCTAGCTTCTCTTGCCATGCCTCAATCTTATATGTACCCGCAGGCACATTTTCAATCCTAAAACGTCCATTCTCATCCGTAACAGCAAAATAAGGATTAGCCTTCACCACAACAAAAGAACTCATCCATTTGTGTACATCGCAAGTTATCTTTGCTACCTCTGGAAGATCAAACTTTTTAGTCATCTTTCCGCCGCCAGATACGCCCTCATTGAAAGCCGGATTTTTAATAGACCATGAATGAAGATTATGCATCACATTGTCACTATTAAGCAAATCAACGCTAGACCCTACTGGTATCGCAAGTACATGAGGAGTAAACAAACATTCCTTCTGGTCTAAAGTAGCTGTTGTTGTCTCTATCTTCTTGCCAGATGCAATGTCAACTAAAGAGACCACAACATTCTTAACACCTTTTGATTCACCATTGACCACCAATTCCTCTGATAACTTATTTTCATGACCGCATGTTTGCTCATCTTTATCCACTTTTAACATCTTCGCAGCAGGAACATCACCATCAAATTTAACAGTTCCTACAATATTTCCTCCGTCCTTTACCTCGATCTCTTTATAAGCAACACCTTTTTCCTGTGCAATTGCATCATTATTGTACACCAACACACCACCGCTCATTACACTGAGTATCAAACCGCTAATAATACTTACACAACATAAACTCTTCACCATCATTTCCTCCATCCTCATCTTTTAAAATTTTAATTTTGAATTTTACAAATCCTTGTTAATATATTCGAACACTTAGAACAAAAGTGCAGTATATTAAATTCATAAAACGGATTTGTCAATCATAAATTTAAGCCACAAAAAACTAATACAAAAAATCCAGAGACATTTTTTAAAATCTTAAATAATGGCTTTTACCCTGTTAGCAATATTTATTCCTTTTTACAAGAAAATATAAAATATTTATGTAACTAATTGAGTATTAAACTGTTGGTTTTTAGAATCTACAAATAAAGAGATATTTTTTTGCATTTAATTTGCCGATATGGAATTTCAGCATTGCAATAATAGTTTCAGATATAGTATTAGAAAATTATTCACATAGGCTAAAAACATCATTGTTCAATGCCTATGAATTTCAACAACTGAAATTGATGCTCTCCATTCTGTCACTCTGGTTAGAACAGAATTAATTTAACGTTCTTTTTAAAGTTTCAATATTCTTAGGATTCGTATTTTTTCCTGGCTCAACAATTACATCTGGTTCCATCTTGAATCGTCTAACCCACGAAGTTTCAGAAGGAGGTTTCCAGTATAATTTATACAAACCAGGCGATACATTCTCAAAATGATAGACACCATCCTTGTCTGTAACTGTTTCAATCTCTGCTGCACCATCTATAGGACGATATCCTTTAGCTAACAATCCACTTTTTTCTAACATTTGCAACTTTACCTGACAATCAGGAAGAGGACTTCCGCTGTGTAAAATTTTTCCCTCAACATTACCAAGGTTTGGGTTTTGTTTAACAGGCTTTTCTTTCTTTACTTCCTCCTGAATTACTTTTTCTTCCTCCTTCTCTTCATTTTCGTCTTTATCATCCTTGGGTTCTACTACCTGTTCTTGGGTCAGCCCAGACGCTTTTCCAACATCTTCTGATGGTTTTTCATCCCCAACAGCCTCGTCCATACCTAAAGATGTAACTTCTGCTTCGGGCTTTGACAGATCACTTTCTTCAGTAAATTTTTCTTTTTTCTTTTTTTTAGTCTTTAACCGATAGTCTTTTCCTGCACCAGTCTTTTCTGCTGGGCTTGTTCTTATATCTTCAACGGCGACCTTCTCTCCAGTATCATCTTTTATCTTGGCTTCTAATCGCTGATCTTCCATTTGTTCTTTTTTTACAATAACATCCGTTATTTTTGGTCTGTTATCAACCCCAACAAGCGGAAGTGTTTTGATTTGTTTATCGTCCGTTTGAAATGACATTTGAAGAAAAGAAATCGCAGAAGTAGGAATCAGTATACGAATGGCGTCCTCTGAAACCTCTTTAACCTTGCATTCTATGGCTGCATTTGCAACATTCAGAGAAATTAAATCTGTATAATTTCCCGTATTTGAAAAGTGCATATTTAAGGATTTGATAGAATTCTTTAATATTGCCGCATCTACATATTCACCCGTAACACCTATTACTTTGACCTCGATATCTCTGCCAACATTCCTTAGAGTTATTGTATCCCCATTCACAACCGTGCAAAAACTTACAAGCACAGATAATACAACACCCGTAAATTTTATCATCAATAAATATTCCTATTATTTACTAAAAACTTGCATAAACTTATGTGATTTTTATCAATTTACGATGACAAGCCTTAATTTGTGTATATTATTGTAAAAATCAGTCTTAACCAATCGCAATAGTTTAACATCCGCTGGCTTTATATCAACTAAAAAAAGAAGGGGTGTTACGCAAAGATGTGACACCCCTCTTTATCCCTATGACACGGACCTTGTTATTTTATGACTTTTACTTTTACGGTATCTTTAAGATTTTCATACCTAAATTTAACCTTCGCATTTCCTGTTTTGTTTTTTGCAGTAATTACAAAGAACGCCTCACCATTGACGTCAGTAGTTGCACTTCGTGGTGATATAGATATACGCTTCCGATCGGACTTATTAATCTTAGCTGTAACCACCTCCCCTTCTTCTGGTAGACACCCTTCAATTGGTATCAAAGTTACTTTCACTTCACCATCCTCCCCACTTTTGAGAACCAGCTCACCCGGTGATGCCAATATGGACTCATTCTCGCATCCAGTTGGCGTGGGCATTGGTGTCGGCGAAGATGTTGGTATTGGTGTAGCTGTTGGCGGTAGTGTTGGTGTTACAGAAGTTGTTGGCGTTGGCGTTGGCGTTACTGAAGCCGTTGGCGTTGGTGTCAGTGTAGCAGTTGGCAATATTGTTGGTGTTGTTGAAGCTGTCGGTGTTGGTGTCGGTGTTGCAGTACCGATACTTACTTGCTTAGTAATCGTATAAATGTAATCACCATCGCGTGAACCATCCCCATTTGCTTCATTCCCTGCTGCATAGAATGTTACTGGGTTCTGCACTTCAGAAGAGGGCGCAGTCCATTTTGTATTCCAACTAGCATTCCCAGATTGACTGCTGCCAGCAGAGGTATGTTCTATGTAATTTCCGTCACTGCTGGTCTGTGTCTGGTTATCAACAGTATTGAACGTACCGGCATATTTATTGTTTGCATCCAGCGCAGAAAGTTCAAAGCCGTGTTTAAGGGTATTTGAATTACTAAAAGATACGGTTACACTTAAAGTCTCACCCAATATATAACTACTGGGTGCGGAAATCGAAAATTTAGCGCTTCCTGAATTGAGGACAAATGAATTATGACAGCCTGTATCATTGCATGTTTTGAAATTATCTGCTGGCGAACCAGTACGTCCAAATGGTGGACCACTTGAATATGAAAACACCGCACTTGTATATACGCCCATAGTACATAGTACAAAAGCAAAACAAGTAACAATTTTAAAATAATTCCTCATAAATTTTATCTATTCAATATTTTTCATAAAGACACCGACAACCCTGAATTATACAGGTTAACATTTTAAAATCATTAACATCTATTTTATGACAATACCATTTCATAAATATCTAAATCCGGCAAATTTACAGCTTGTGAAGCCTATTGGCGCATATAGTATAAACTAAATGCAGTTGTCAATGTGATTTATTAAAAACCATACGCATTAATACACACAATAAAATAATTCTTCATCCTTTCGATAATATCGTTCGAATGTATATAAACTTTAATGGCATTTAACCGAACGCAACTAATAAAAAACCTCCCGTAAGTTTAATTCTCACGGGAGGTCGTGTTAGGTTTTACACAATTCAATTAATGCTCCAAAGGGTTATATGGTTTACCTTTTACAGGAGCCTCTGGCTGTGCAACCTTCTCTTTGCTTCTTACATCAAAAATAGTCAGAGCACCCATAGGATATTTACCAGTTGATACCATCCCGCGAAGATTGTGGTCATGCATGATTGTTATACCAGCGCCGAAATTACAAGACAAACATTTCCTTTGACTCGCAAAGTGAGGAATCTTAACCAATACGTCAATTCTCTCACCGCTTGCTATGCAAAGAGTATCTTTATCATAACTGCTCTTTAATTTCCTGCCATCAAGCGCAATCACTTCCATGTGGTATCCGTGCGGATGAAGCGCAAAGACATGATCAGCGCCAATAGCCATAAGGCGCAACAAAACAGTCTCATCCTCATAGGCAACAATCCTTGAACGCGGATCGTTTATTACAGAACGGGGGTTGTAAAGATTATCAGTAAACGTCCTGCCGTTGATCAGGTAATAATCAGCCTTCCAGTCCTGTATGCCATGGACAACTCCGGTTTCCTGCAACTGTTCGTTTGCCGTGGAAGACAACTCGCTTACAAATAATGTATAATCACGGTCGTATTTATAGCCATAAGCCGTCTTTGTCCTGTCCTGATGAATAATAATAGGGAAATACATTCCAGCAAGAATATGGTTGAAACTGTCCACATGGCAATGACCCATAAAAGAGCCTTCATACTGTGGCAACAGTTCGTAGGTAAAAGACGTATGTTCCAAAACAGGGTCCACAGGCAAAGAAGGAACACCATCAACTGATGGAGTTAAATCCAGACCGTGAAAATGTATTGTATGCGCAACATGATTAATTCCTGAGTGTTCACCAGCACAATGCATACCCGTATTATGCAATGTAATCCGAGCCTTCTCGCCAACAAAAAGATGAATCGGATCAGCTGGCACTTTAACGGGTTCCAATAGTTGCTCGACCTGTTCCTTTGTAGTTACTTCTCCCACGTTCTTAAAGCTGCCCTTGGCATGAGTATAGCCAAAGACCCACACCATCTCACCGTTAGCCATCTCCTGATACCCATCCGTAGTGTAAAGGTGAAACTCCCAAACGCCATCCTTGCCGCGATCTCCTATAATATCACCATTCGTTACATTTCTTAAATCCTGATCTTCTTGATTCAGACTCCAAGCCTCAGATTGTTTTACCTCTTCCCCAAAAACTTTAGGCATAGCGGCGCATGTTGAAATACCTAATGCCATCACTACAGTCGTCCATCCCATAAACTTCAATGCGTTCATAATTTCCTTTCTCCTCTCCTTAAATGTAATTATTACTATCTAACAATTGATAGTATTATAAAACAAAATCAATATCTGTCAAGAATTTTTTTATAGAATGGAAAAATATGCTTAACAATTTCTTCGTTACGCAGACAAGATGCAGCTATGTGTTAAGTACACAAAGGCAAGCAAAATTAGGTAAGGTGGATTAAGGTATTAAACAATTAAAGGGGGAAAAATAATTATAGTGTTTACATAAATTGCTGTTTAAACACGACCAGAAAGATACAGTAAACAGGAGCAATAAAAGACAGGTGTAAAGTTTTGGTTTGATTATTAGCAAAAAATAGTGTTTTCACCAATAACCACACCTAAACAAACCTTAACTAATAAAACAAAAAACCAGTCGTTGCTATGTTAATTTACAAAAACTTAAACAGCACCTGATCCCGATATTAAAGGACTAAAAATAAGTTGGGCATGGACAAACGATCCCTGTTTAAAGCATACAGGGGATAAGGCTTGCCCATGCCACTTTTAATAGTTAATTAGTGCCATTAGCCAACCCAGCCTATAAATCTTAGAAAAAACAAATTACAGAAGATTGTTTTCCTGAAACTTTTGTTTTTACCACTTTTAAGATCTGGTTTTACAAATACAATAGAATCGTTCTCCATGTCTAAAAAACATTTTCGGTTAATATCACCTTTTACTCAACAGATCATTGTGACGAATTAGCTTTTTGCGTTGATATCATCGCTGGTGTTTGTGTCACGGACTGAATCAAATTAATATTCTTAACCTGAACCGGGGTATGTCTATCCCTTGGTGAATCATCTCCTAATTGACCAAACCCATTTAATCCCCAAGCCCAAACTGTACCATCCGACTTCAGAGCAAGGCTGTGTGAGTTCCCAGTAGCAATAGCAATAACACCTCCGAGATTACTTACCTGTACAGGAGTGTTTCTATCCTCCTCTGTCCCATCTCCTAATTGAGCATAGAAATTTGATCCCCAAGCACAGACTGTACCATCAGACTTAAGGGCAAGGTTGTGATTCCCTTTACAAGAAATGGCAATAACACCACTGAGTCCACTCACTCGTACAGGAGTATTTCTATTTATGGTTGTCCCCTCTCCCAGCTGACCATAACAATTCAACCCCCACGCCCAGACCGTACCATCTGATTTCAGGGCAAGGTTGTGACGGTACCCGCTGGCAACGGCAATTACACTGCTGAGTCTATTTACCTTGACGGGAGTTCTTCTATTTACATTTGTCCTATCTCCCAAAGTACCTTCATTGTTATATCCCCACGCCCAAACTGTCCCATTAGACTTCAGCGCAAGGCTATGAAATCCCCCACCAGCAATGGCAACAACACCTTTGAACTTATATATCTGCACAGGTATGTTTCTATTCGTAGTTGTATTATCTCCCAATTGGCCATTTTTGTTATTCCCCCAAGTCCAGACAGTACCATTTGACTTCAATGCAATGCCATGTGAGTTTCCTCCAGCAATAGCAATGACGTCTTTAAGTCCCTGCGTCTGTACAGGAAAATATTTTTTCTTAGTTGTTCCATCACCCAATTGACCGTCTGAATTATTCCCCCAAACCCAAACCGTACCATCCGATTTCAAGACAAGACTGTTTGTGCTTTCGCCAGCAATAGCAATAACCTCTTTTAACCCAAGCACCTCCACTGGAATTCTTCTGTTTATAGTTTCCCTATCTCCCAATTGGCCGTCTGAATTATTTCCCCAAGCCCAAACCGTACCGTCAGATTTTAGAGCAAGACTATGATACTCTCCCGCAGAAATCTGAGGAGTTGCCGATGCGAAAGATATCCCATTAGCCATTAATAACAGTGAAAATAAAATTGCTATTAACCAAAAATTACTTACTTTGCCATTGACATGGACAAAAGACATGTTTCTCATAACTCTATAGACTCCCTTTTATAAAAGAATATATCAACCTTAATGAAAGACATAACCTTATAAGATGTTTTAACTGGTAAATACTAATTCTTAGATTTCTTGTGTTATACATTTTCCATAATCTTTCCACCTCCCTTTTTAGAAACATACTCTTGCATAGACAACAATGTTTTCTAACAAATTATTCGTGTTTTTTTGTTCCCGAGCATTCGTACCCTTCTTCTAAGCAAATTTGACAACTATCTCATTTAACAATTTATCACAGCCACAAACAACCAGTTTTTAGCATAACCGATCGTTGATTTAAACAATATTTATAATAACATCACAAAGATTTGTCAATATTTCTAAACACTACAAATATAATAAGAAATATTAGCTCTCCTTCCCTTTGCTTTGCCAATAAAACGCTTGACACTTTTATTCAAGATTCGTTATTATAGTTACTCTTCAATAAACACATATTTTATAGAAAGGATGCAGGTTTGAGTAGCAACGTAAGAGTTCGTTTTGCACCAAGTCCTACGGGTTATCTCCATATAGGAGGAGCAAGGACAGCCCTGTTTAACTGGCTTTTTGCAAGATACAACAAAGGTGTTTTTTTATTGCGCATAGAAGACACTGATCAACAACGCTCTACCGAAGAAGCCACACAAGCCATCCTCGATAGTATGAAATGGCTGGGATTAGACTGGGACGAAGGTCCGTATTTCCAGAGCCAACGACTAGCCATATATAAGCAATATGCAGAAAAACTAATAGAACAAGGAAAGGCTTTTTACGACACCGATGCGGAAGGACGCAAGGCTATTCGCTTCAAGATGCAGGATGGAATAACAGAAATTAACGACCTCATTCATGGCACAATTACGTTTGATGCATCCCTTATCGAAGATTTTGTCATTCTCAAGGCCGACGGATTCCCAACCTATAATTTTGCCTGTGTGGTGGATGATGCAGATATGGGGATTACACATATTATTCGAGGTGACGACCACATATCAAACACCCCCAAACAAATTGCCCTTTATAAAGCCTTTGGATTTAAAATGCCAGAATTCGCTCATATCCCAATGATACTTGGGGAAGACGGTTCGCGGTTAAGCAAACGTCACGGGGCAACCTCTGTTACAGAATATCGGGATAGGGGTTATTTGCCTCATGCCCTGGTAAATTTTCTTGCTCTTCTGGGATGGTCACCCGGAAATGACCAGGAAATCATATCAATTACTGAAATGATTGAGAAGTTTACCTTGAAACGTGTAAATAAAACCAGCGCGCAATTTAACAATATAAAACTGGACTGGATGAACGGTCAGTATATTAAAAGTACACCTGTTGAACAACTTACTATTGATACCAAGAGATTTTTTGAAAAATCCGGTATTGATATGACAAATATTCCACAAGCATGGCTAACCAACCTTGTGATGTTATACCATGAACGGTTCAAAACATTTCAGGATTTACTAGATCAGACAAGGTTTTTATTTACCGATGCTATTGAATATGATCGGGCTGCCGTAGATAAATTCCTCAAGAAAGAAGGAGTTGTTGAATTATTAAAAGAGGTATACTCAGCAATTTCTTTAGTGGATAATTTTGAC
Source organism: Planctomycetes bacterium GWA2_39_15 (assembly GCA_001824485.1). Lineage (GTDB taxonomy): Bacteria > Planctomycetota > Brocadiia > Brocadiales > Brocadiaceae > 2-12-FULL-39-13. Next base: position 18,422 of record MHXP01000158.1, read on the forward strand.
AAGAAAAACATGGAAGACTCTCTGCGGGCTTTAACAGTTAAAATTGACGTTAGTTTTTCCAGGCTTGCCCAGCCGCTGAGGGTCTCTATTACAGGGAAAAGCGTAAGTGCCGGTATTTTTGAAACGATGGAGCTACTGGGAAAAGAAAAGGCGCTGAAACGGCTTGGTTATACCATTCAAAATCTTTGCGAAATATCTGAAACAATTAAACTGTAAGAGGTCAGCAGCACAACAAAACATCAGACTGGCTAAAAAGCATTTGAAACCCCAGATTGCACATAATTTTATAACTGCCGTGGAATCTGTGGTTTCACACCTCAGCGAACTAGCATGAATGCAAGACTCTTTGTTGCGGTCGAAATTAACGAAGAAACTCGAAAAAAATTAGCAGAGTTTCAGAGCAATCTTAAAAAAGCGGGCGCGGACATTAGTTGGGTAGCCCCCGAAAATATTCATATTACCCTTAAATTTATTGGCTATATTGACGAAGGGAAATTAGATACCGTAACGGATATAATTAAAAATTCTGTCACTCATATAAACCCATTTGATCTCAGTTGCGTTGGAGCGGGGGTTTTCCCCACGCAAAAAAATCCACGAGTTATTTTTGCACAAGTATTAGATACAGATGGAGCTTTAGCAAAAATACACGAAAGATTGGACAATCAATTAGTGGCATTAGGTGTTGCACACGAAGAACGCAAATTTGAAGTGCACATCACTGTAGGACGTATAAAGACCCGCAGAAACGTTTGGAAACTTATGGAAAGTATGAATTCTTACAGCGGGTTTAAATTTGGCTCGGAACATATTACGCAGGTTGTTTTGATGAAAAGCGAACTTTCACCGCAAGGACCTGCTTATACAAAATTACATAGCATTGATTTTATTTAATAACCCAACAACCTTTTTATATGGGTGAATTATGATATCGAAACCAGAAGATCCCAATAAGGAAAAACGACAACAAGCCTTAGAAAGAGCAGTATCACAAATCGAGAAGCAATATGGCAAAGGGACAATTATGAAGCTAGGCGGCGAGACCCGGCTAGACGTCCCCACAATTTCAACTGGGGCATTATCTCTGGACATTGCGCTCGGTGTGGGAGGCATCCCGAGGGGAAGGGTCATTGAAATATTTGGTCCTGAATCTTCTGGTAAGACTACCCTGACTCTTCATATTATTGCTAACGCACAAAAAGGGGGTGGTATGGCAGCCTTTATTGATGCTGAACATGCTTTAGATCCCGATTACGCAAAGAAATTAGGGGTAGACCTAAACAATCTTATGGTCAATCAACCCGATACTGGTGAGCAGGCGCTTGAGATTGCGGAATTACTGGTAAGAAGCAATGCCGTTGATGTAGTTGCAATCGATTCCGTTGCGGCGCTCGTTCCTCGCGCAGAAATTGAGGGAGAGAT
>MHXP01000159.1 GCA_001824485.1 Planctomycetes bacterium GWA2_39_15
TTAAAATATTGACCTCTTTTTTACCAGATTTGTGAAATTTTACCCACACAAAACTTAGAAGACCCATTTTATTTAATAGTAGACACTGCAAATTGGAAACACATGATATACAGAGTTAGTAATAAAATATCCAAAAACAAATTTGAAATTGAGAATCAAAGCAAAGATTCCCCCTCTTTTGATTACTCTAATGTGATAGTTAAGAAGCCCTGGGGTTATGAATATTTAGTGTTTAAAAATGATTTTGTTGCTATATGGATGTTACAGATAGTACGTAAACGAAAGACATCCACGCATGCACATCCTAATAAAAAGACGGGATTAGTTTTATTGTCTGGCAGTGCTACGTCCTCTCATTCAGAGGGGATAATAGAGCTAAAACCTATGGATGGTATTATTATTGAAAAAGGAGTTTTCCATTCAACAGAGGCTTTTAGTCCCCATCCAATTCAGCCATTATCAGAAAATGGGATCTGGGTAATGGAAATAGAATCGCCCCCAATAAAGACTGATTTGGTACGTATGAAAGATGAATATGGGCGTGCAGGTGCCTCTTACGAAGGCGTAGATAATATGGTCTTTGAACCGAAAAAATGTTTGAGACTTCAAGCGCCTCCATCAAAAGAAGTCGTCAGGGAGGAGTTCCTCGATTATGTGTTTACTATCAGGCGAGGTCCTTTTAGTGCTGAGGGAAATTATCCAAACCCAGAGGCATTAGTTTCGATAATAGCAAGAGATGATATCTCATATTCTTACAATCCTTATCTTAATATCGGTGAATTATCCACGTTTGAGGAATTTTGTGAAAATACAAAACAGGAAGATTTAACCAACTTTACGATTTTGACAATAGAAAAGACTCAGACCTTAATTAAACTCTCCGATTATATGTTTTCATTTATCGCCGAATTAGGGGTAAGAGAAGTTTTCGCTGTTTGCGGTGGCGCGGCAATGCACTTAGTAGATTCTCTGGGAATGAATAAAAACTTGAAATACATTGCAACACACCATGAACAGGCAGCAGCTATGGCAGCGGAAGGTTATGCACGTATCACTGGTAAACCCGGGGTGGTGCTTGTAACTTCCGGCCCTGGTGGGACAAACACGATAACAGGAGTTTGTGGGGCATGGATAGATTCGATCCCTGTCATCTTTATATCGGGACAGGTGACCACTGATACCTTGATCGGTGATACAGGTCTTCGGCAATTTGGTATCCAGGAAGTGGATATTGCGAAACTCGTTAAACCGATTACAAAATATGCAGTAACCGTCACGGATCCAAATTTGATTAAGTATCACATGCAAAAGTCAATTTATTTGGCAACAAATGGAAGACAGGGACCTGTTTGGCTAGATATCCCTCTTGATATTCAGAGTAGGTTGATAAATCTTAATAATCTTGTTTCATTTAACCCTGATGAATTCGTGCAGATAAACAGGCAAAGTTTGCTTAAAACACAGGTAGCAGAATGCGTGAAGTTACTTCAGGGGGCGAGGCGCCCGATAATAATAATCGGGTATGGAATTAGGTTGGCAAAGGCAGAAAAAGAATTTCAACAGCTCATAGAAAGATTAAGAATACCTATAGTTTCTTCATGGACGACCAGCGATTTAGTCCCAACTAATCATGAACTTTATGTTGATAGAAGCGGCATTTTTGGGGGAAGAGCCGGAAATTTCGCAGTACAAAATGCTGACTTACTGCTCATTATAGGCTCAAGAATGTCTATTCCGCAAGTAGGGTATAATTATAGAAATTTTGCAAGAGAAGCAAAAAAAATAATTATCGATATAGATGAAGTAGAACTAAAAAAACCTTCTACAAAGCCAGATATTCCTATTAAAGCTGATGCAAAGGAATTTATGGTTGAAATGTTACGACAAGTAGAAGAAGAAACGGTGCCATTAGAAATTTGTCATTGGCTTCAAAGGTGTCAACACTGGAAAGCGAAATATCCTGTAGTTTTACCTGAATATAGAGAAAACAAAGAATCGGTTAATTCTTTTTATTTTATAGATATTCTCTCGGAAAAACTGGGCAATGATGCTGTGGTTGTTACAGACATGGGGACAAGTTTTACCTGTACTATGCAGGCTTTTAAAACGAAGGCAGGTCAACGTCTTTTTACCTCCAGCGGACATGCTTCGATGGGATTCGGTCTTCCCGGGGCTATCGGCGCTTGTTTTGCAAATGGTAGAAAAAAGACCATTTGTATTAGTGGAGATGGCGGACTCCAAATGAATATACAAGAACTTCAGACATTAGTTCATTATAAATTACCCATTATACTATTTGTCTTGAATAATGGTGGATATTTAACCATTAAGCTAATGCAGCAGAACCATTTCGGGAGGTACGTTGGGTCAGATGCCAGTAGTGGTCTTAGTTGTCCTGATATTATTAAGGTTGCCAATGCTTATGGAATAAAGGCAGAAAGAATTTTAAATAACGATGAACTACACGAAAAGATCGACAATGTTTTGGCTCAAGATGGACCTTTTATTTGTGAAATTATTATGCCAGAGGATCAGCCGTTAATACCCAGGGTTTCTTCGTTGAAAAAACCTGATGGAACAATTGTTTCAAAACCATTAGAAGATCTGTTCCCTTTCTTGAGTAGGGAAGAATTTATGGAAAATATGATTGTTAAACCTATAGAGATTTTAAAAGAATAATTCCTAAAAACTGCATTTGGACGCTGATTTACGTAGATTTGCACTGGTTTTCAGGGAGTAGAGACTCCCCACGGCAGGGCGTATTTATTTCGATGTGACATCACCTTTCTGGTGAAATCTTTATATAGTGTAAATATCTGTTTTATTCGTGTTTATTTGCGTTTATCTGTGTCCTATTACAGAATTTAAATAATTGTTAAATGTGATCTAATGAAAAAGAAACTCGAAGATATTGCAATTGTGATGAATGTTGATTTAGATCAGGTAGCAGTTGCCAAAGAAGACATTCCTTTGGGTTGTGAGTTAGAGCATGAGGGGAAACTTATCAAGATAAAAAATTTGGTAAAAAGTGGACACCGTTTTGCCCTGGTTGATATAAAAGAAGGAGGGTTTGTAAGACAATATGGTTATCCTTTTGGTCAATCCAAAGGTATTGTTCAGGGAGAGTCAATTACTGTTTCAAATATTAAAAATGTGTTACCCCAAACGAACTTAAAAGATTTTAAAGAGCCTGGCGAAACTACCTTTAAAGCACAATACTTAAACAAAACGTTTCTTGGCTATATTCGCAAAAATGGATATGTGGGGACAAGAAACTATTACTTAGTTGTACCTACATCCATGTGCGCTAGCGAAACAGCTCTTCAGGTAGCATTGGGTTTAGAAAATGATGATATTCTTCAAAAATATTCTCATATTGATGGGATTGTTGCAATTCCTCATACAGAAGGGTGTGGTTGTGATTCTGGCTTACAAATTGAACGCCTGCTGACGGTATTAAAGGGTTATGTTTCTCATCCCAACGTAGGTGGGTGTCTTATTATGGATTTAGGGTGCGAACAGACAAATTACGAAAGAATGTATACCTATTTAAAGGATACAATCGAAATCGAAGATGCTTTAAAGCCAATAGATTGGATCACTATTCAAGAAAATGGTGGTACCCATTCCACTATTGAAAGGGCTAAGGCAGTAATTAAGGATAGGTTAAGTGTTGTAAATCAGGTTAAAAGAGAGCATTGTCCACTAGGTAAACTCATTATTGGTACAGAGTGTGGAGCTTCAGATTCTTTTTCTGGTATTACAGCAAATCCAGTTATAGGAAATACTGTAGATAAAATAATCTATGGTGGTGGATCTGCAATTTTGTCTGAAGTACCAGAAATGCTAGGAACATTTAATATGTTGTTTCCTAGATTCAAAACTTTAGAAATAGCAAATAAATTCGAAGGTGTTTTGAAATGGTATATTGATATTGCCAGAAAACTCGGTTTAACTTTAGAAGCCAATCTCATACCCAAAAATATAGATGGGGGATTGATAAATAACTATGTCAAAAGTTTAGGGGCAGTTATGAAGGGTGGCACTACAATAATCGAAGATATTGTTGAATATGCGGAACCAGTGAGAAAAAGAGGATTAAGTATTATGCAAGGACCTGGTGGTGACCTTGAATCGGTAACAGGCATTGTGGCGTCAGGAGCAACAATCGTTTGCTTTTCTACGGGGCAAGGCACGACAACGGGAAATGCGATTTGCCCAGTTATAAAAGTGTCTTCAAATGATGCTACATTTAGGAAATTGCCTGAGGATATCGATTTTAATGCGGGTAGATTACTGACGGAACAAACTACTATTAACAAGCTTGGTGAAGAACTTTTAGAGATAATTATTGATGTTGCTTCAGGCAAGGAAACATGGTCGGAGAGGTGGAAACAACGCCAATTTCAGGTTTGGACTGCAGGCAAATTGTCGCTATAATACATGAATGATAATTCAAATTATGTGAAGGAGTACTCTTGATGAAACAAAAAAATGATAATAATGATATAAAATTAGTCACGAATATTCCCAAGGAATTAAGCACAAAAGAGCGGGGCGGGCATAAGGTCAGGACCGGCAGAGAAATCGTAGATAGATCTAAACTAGAGCAAATTATAGTAAAAGAATCCGGTGAAAAACAGCCAAATACCTATACTGGTCATACATATAAAAATATTGGTGAGAAATTTAGATTAGATGGACACAAACTTATTTATCATATTGAGAGAATATTGAAATGGCAGAAGGGTGAAAGGGTCGCACCGGTTACAATTGACATGGGACTTACCAAATTCTGCAATACTGCATGTATTTACTGTATAGGTGTTACCCAGGGTGGTTTTACAAAGGGACAGATGATAGAGCCTGATGCTCTAATGAGACTTATTGAAGACTGTGGCAGACTTGACGTTAAAGGTATTGCCTTTATTGGTGATGGGGAACCAACCCTTAATCCGGCCATGTATGATGCGGTAGTTTTAGCAAAAAAAATAGGAATTGACATAGGGATAGGTACTAATGGATTAAAGATCGATATGAATCGAGCCGAAGATATATTACGGGATGCAACGTATATCCGGATTAATTTAAGTGCTGGTTCTCGCGAAGGTTTTACAAAAATCCATCAAAGTTCACCAGATAATTTTGACATGCTTTTGGAGAAAATCAAAACAATGGTGAAAATTAGAAAGAAGAATGACTATAAGTGTACCATTGGTATTCAGATGGTTCTCATTCCTGAAAATTTTAATGAAATTATGAAGTTAGCAAAGATCGGGGCAAATTTAGGTGTAGATTATCTGCAAATTAAACAGTGCTCAGATACGGAATATCATGAGTTGGGAATTAGCCCAAAAGACTATGAAAGGGTGCAGGATGTTTTGAAAGAGGCAGAAAAACAAAGTACTGAGAATTACCTGGTAAAAGTCAAATGGAATAAGATCAATATCATGGATGAAACCGAAGTATACAGGGGCGGATTCAGGAAATATGATATCTGTTATGGAACACCATTGCTGGGCCAGATTAGTGGAAATGGTAAAGTCTATCCATGTGGTCCTTTCTTTGAAAAAAAGAGGTTTCTCATGGGAGATATTAACAGGGACTCCTACTATGATATTGTGAAAAGTGATCGGTATTGGAATGTGCAGCAGGATATCGTAAACAATGTAGATGTCCATTGTGATTGTACTATAGGTTGCCGCCAGGATTATATAAACAAATTTCTCTGGGATCTAAAAAACCCACCAGAACATATCAATTTCATTTGATACCAACGAATATTTAATACTAGATACCTCAGTTTGCCATGATTATTAGTTGCTAAATGTGCTTCAGGCGAGAAGATATTTGATTATATAGGAGAGGCGTGCATTGTTGTTGTGTTATTTATAAATTATAGTTGGATATATCTGAGAAGGGCTGGAAGTCTAGACATTTCCTTGGATACAAAACACCAAATCAGGTATTCTTGAATAAAAACCAGGTTGCATTTTCTAATTAAATTCAGATGCTATATGACTGGAATCAAAAACATTAAGGAGGGATAAAATGACTACAAAAACACCCGTGAGAAATGAAATAGATATTTCAATGTCAGGCATAGTACCTGATAATCTTATTCAGAAATATGACAAACAAAAAAATTCCTTCTATACATTTTATCCGATGTTAGGGCTATGGGATGAAAAGGTAGGTTTTTCTGAATTTAAAAGTGCATGGAAATCAAGGATTAAAGAAAATCCAAAGGAGCCATTCCAACTGTATTTACATTTCCCTTATTGTCCAACTCAATGCGTTTACTGTCAATGTGCAATGGTTGCCTCAAAAGATATCAATGCTTACAGCACTAGCGTTGATTTCATGATTAAAGAAATTGAGATTTTAAATGAAATTTTTAATGAATACAAATTTAAGCCAAATGTTGCAGAAATACATTTTGGCGGCGGTTCCCCTTCAGTGATACCAAAAGAGGATTTTGAGAGACTCTTTGACGCTCTAGGGAGAATTATTGATATAAGTAAAGTCTCAGAAATTGCGATAGAGATCGATCCGAGGAAAGATAGATTACAAAAAGACATATTAAGATATTATGCCTCTAAAGGTATAAATAGAATCTCTTTTGGTATACAAGATTTTGATTTTGCAGTACTAAAAGCAATTAATAGAGCTCCTTTTTGTTCTTGTGAAGATATATCGGATTTACTTAAGCCTGACATAAGAAAACTCTTTAAAAATGGCATAAATTTTGACTTAATTTATGGTATGCCTTTTCAGACACTAGATTCATGGGAAACTACCATGGATCAAGTTTTGAAAATTAAACCTGATAGGCTTGCGGTTTTAACTTACGGACACAGACCTGAAGTTTTTCCTCATCAAAAAGTAATTAAAGGAACGTTACCTTCAGATGAATTAAAAAATGCAATGTTTAATTTGGCTACAAACAAACTAACGAGAGAAGGTTATGAACGTATTGGTATTGATTATTTTGCACTTCCACATGATGCATTAGCTATAAGCAAAAAAAATGGCACTCTTTGTAGAAATGGCTTAGGGCATACGCCTGGCAGAGCACATGAAATCATTGGCATTGGCCCTTCTTGTCAAATGATTATTAACAATAATTATTTTCAAAATTATTTTTCATTAGATTCGTACTATGCTTCACTCGAAAAAGGATTAACTCCTATTGTTAGAGGTTGGATGTCAAGTAAAGATGATATAATCAGAAGAAAGATAATATTTGATTATATAAACAAACAAAAGGTGTCTATTCCAGAAATAGAGGAAATGCACAATATTAATTTTAACAGTTACTTTAAGGATGAATTATCAAAATTGGAAGAGTTCGTTGCTGATGGTATTTTAATAATAAATAAAGAATTTATCCATCCTACGACAATCGGTAGATTTTTTCTGAGACAAGTATGTGAAGTCTTTGATAAGGTCTTTCATGCCAAAGGATATAAGCATTCCAGGGATTATGTTGATGGCAGAAGATCATTTACAACATACTCAAAAAAGGCACACAAAAAATATATTCAATCATAACTATCAGGTTAAAAAACCAATTCAATAACCGAATTTGATGTCTGTAAGGAGAAGATAATAACACATCCAGGACAGACTATAAAAGGGTGCTACAACAAAAAAGTGCACGTATCTAAGGCATGTCGCTTTATTGAAGTTAATTAATTTGATTCAAACTTGAGTCTCCAGGCTTAGAGTTTTGTGTTTTTGATTGAAATTGTTTCATATGGAATTGAAGAAACAAGTTATGTTCGCAACTACTATACCCTTTTGAATTTTATAAAAAGAGATTTTGATAGTGAGCTTTCTTCTTGCAACAAAATGTGCCCCTGACAAAAAAATCCTGAAAAATGTTAAGGATGCCGGGATTGATGCTGTTGAGCTTTATACATCAAAGGAGATATTAAAGGATCCAAAAAAAGTGATTGAAATATGTAAAGAATTTCCCCTTGAGTATGCTATTCACGCACCTAACGATGACTACTGCCCTGAAAAACTTGCAGAATTGTCAATGGGACTAAATGCCTCGGTTCTTGTGATACACAATATATACTGGGATGATGAATGGGAAAAGTTATATGAAATTTTCAAGAATATGAAAACAACAATTTGTATAGAAAATGTTATTTCGGCAATTGAACAAAACAAATTTGTAAGGCGTTTTAATTTTGGAAGGTGTTTGGATATTGAGCATTTACAGATAGAGTGCGCTGGCGTTATGGAAAAAGAATTCATACCTGTTATTCAGGAAGCTAACCATATTCATTTATCAGGATATTATTTTGGCTCGAACTTATGGCATTCGCATATTCATCATTCACCTGAGCACAGTCATTCCTTGTTAGACTTGATTAAATCGGCCAGATATTCATTTATGATTGTTTCTGAAGCATCTGTTAAACATCAAACTTTAGATGAGTTTAAAAAATTAAATGATTTTTTTAAGAATTGGGCGGATACGAAATATTGATTTGATGATTGATTAAATTGTATGTTTACAAGCAATAAGAAAGGAAAAGTTGTGGTATTAACGCATTCTCCAAGTATATCAATAGTTGTTCCAGCGCTTAATGAAGAAGACAACATTAAGGCAGCTGTTAATTCTGCACTCTTAGCATTGGATGATGCAAATGTCAAAGGGGAAATTATTATAATTAATGATGGAAGTACTGACAATACAGGGAGGATTGCAGAGGAAATGAAGCAGTCAGATAAAAGAATTTCTGTCATTCATCATAGCACCCCTATGGGCATGGGTTATTCGTTTTGGGATGGAGTTTCAAAAGCAAATAATGAGGTGGTAACGATATTCGGAGGCGATAATGAAGGTGTTCCTTCAGAATATTTTTTATATCTTCATTTATTTAAATATGTAGATATTGTGGTGCCCTTTTTTACAAATGCTCAGCGTTCAGCACTTCGAGTTGTAATTTCAAAAGTTTATTCAATTGCTGTGAAAATATTGCTTGGACTAAAAGTCCATCACTCAACGTCACCGGTTTTATATAGACGATCTATTCTAAATGACATTAATTTAAGGAGCCATGGATTTTGTTACCAACCCGAGCTTTTATTCAAAACAATTCGCAGGGGGTATCTTTATGCGGAAGTGCCATTTTTTACATTGAGTCGCGTGTCTGGTAAATCAAGCATATTTAGATTGAAAAGCATTCTAAATATAGTATATGACTTTAGTATAATATTTCTTGATAGACTTTTTTCAAAAAAACAAGAAGAGCTTGATCCTTCTTCCGCCACAGTGTGCAGAAGAAAAAAGGTTGAAAAATTATTGGGATAGGGATAATAGCTTAAAATATTTTAGTTTAAGACAAGACTAGGATAGAGCATTTAAAAAGATCATTGTTAATCAGCTAAAAAATTTAAGAATTTTGTCTAATATGACTTCCTCCAGAAAAAAGAGAGACTTTTTCGGGGGCGACTAATTAGTTTTCAAGAAACCTTTCTAAGCGCACTCTCAGCCAGAAAGAAGTAGCCATAATGCGTAAGATTAAAGTTGCATTAATAAATCCAAGAGGATTTGATATAAAACAATATTTACCTATTAGTCTTGCCTATCTGAAAGCTAATTTGGATGATGAGGGATTTGATGTCAAAATCATTGATTGTTCTTTATGGGGGATTAATCTATTATCTCAAGAATTGAAAAAGGAATTACAAAATTTCGATCCACACATTCTTGGCGTTACAGCATGGTCATGTGTGTATAAAGAGGCTTTAGCTATAATACAACTTGCTAAGTCAATTCTTCCTGAGGTAATAACCATTATAGGAGGTCCACATGCAACGAGTTATTATAATAATGTGATGGAAAATAAAGAAATAGATTTTCTTTTTAGGGGTGAAGCAGAATTGTCATTTCCATTATTTTTAAAAAGAATGAAAGAAAACAATTCTGTTTATGACATAAAAGGACTGGTTTATCGAAACAAAACAGGTAAATTGATAGCAAATGAACCAGTGATGGTTGATAACTTAGATGTTATTAAGATGCCAAATTATGATGATATTGATTTAGACAAATATATTGAAAATGGTTACAGATATGCTCATCATTCCGGAAGAGAACGTGTTGCTCCTATTCTAACGACAAGAGGCTGCCCTTACCGCTGTCAATTTTGTTCAGCACCACAACTTACTGGCAAGCTGGTTAGGAAGCATAGTCCTGAATATGTTATCAGATGGATAAAACACTTATACAAAAAAGGAATACAACACATAAATATTATAGATGATAATTTTACATTTGATGTGGCATATGCAAAAAAAATATGCAGAGGAATAATCTCTCTTAACCTAAAGGATCTTTCTTTTGGTACACCAAATGGTATAAGAATGCAAAGGGGGGATGCTGAACTGTGGAATTTGATGAAAAAAGCAGGATGGAATACTCTTGTTGTCGCTCCAGAAAGCGGTTCTCAACGCATGCTTAAAATTATGGAAAAAGACCTAAATTTAGGCATAGTTCCGGGAATTGTCAATGAGATAAAAAAAGCAAGGTTGGGTGTTGTAGGTTTTTTCATAATTGGTTATCCAGGAGAAACTAAACAGGATCTTCTTTGTACTCGAAATTTTGCCGTGAAAACTAATTTTGATTTTGTAGTTCTTCATAAATTCCAACCCCTTCCAGGGACACCTGTTTTCGATGCTCTTATCAAGAAAGGAGAAATACAAAGTGATTTCCTTCCAGCTGATATGGCAACTGCAAACTTAGGCTATCTAAATCCAACATTAGAGGGATATAATTTACAACGATTTGTCTTAGTAACTTACATGTATATGTGTTTTTTCAGACCAAAGAGGATTATTTACCTATTGAAACAATTTGGAACAACCCATATTCTCAGAGGTTTAAAAAAAATGATTTTGCACCTCAAAGCCAAGGCATTTCTTCGGGTTCAAAACACCCAGTCAGGTATTTTTTGAAGAAATAGCAATTGCTGCACTTACTACTTGAATCAGGTTTGTCTTAATAGAACAAATATTTTAAAAACAGTCAAAAGAGCTTGATCTATCTTCAGCCATAGTGCTTAGAAGGAGAAGCGTTGGAGAATAAAGGAGGATAATGATATATGAGAAAACGTGTTTTACTTGTTTCTTCGTGGACTAACTCTATAAAAGTCCTTGGATATTATCTGTCTCCCCCTATGGGACTTTATCGTATACAACACTGGCTTGAAAAGAAACATGATGTGGATATCTTGGATCCAAATGTGGAAGATCCGATACATTTTCTGGAGAATTGCGGTTTCTATGATGTAATCGGATTTTCACCAACCAAAGATAATCTGCACAACGACATTGCCCTGATACATTATGCAAGAAAGCTTTATCCACAAACTCAGATTGTCCTTGGAGGATCTGAGGCTTCAAATAACTACCAAATGTTTCTTAACATGGATATTGTTGACTTCATCATCATGGGAGAGGGCGAGAAGGCATTGGAGTTTTTTCTTGAGAACAAGTTCAACATACATATTTCTCCCGGTATTATGTTCAAAAATAAATCCACTTCTACTTTTTTATCTACAGATGAACTGACATGGGTTACGAGTCTTGATTTTGGCCGTTTGCCGTTAAAAGAATATTGGAAGAGGAATGCTTCAGTTACAAATAACGATCCCTTAAGCACTAATTGCATCAATCTCTACATTACGAACAACTGCCCAATAGGATGCAAGTTTTGTTCTACAACGCGCCCGGATGTTAAGGTTGTTGGTATAAACCCACACGGGCTTGTCAGGATGCTTGAAAAGATTATGATACAGGTTCCGGATACCAAAACTATTTATTTTCACGACGACAATGCTTGTGGAGACCGCAAAAACACAATCGAATGGTGCACAGAAGCGATAAGAGCGGGCATAAACGTCAGTTATGTCGCCAGTTCCCGAATTCGCCATTTTGACTCGGAAATGCTTGATATAATGATAAAGGCAGGCTTCCGGAAGCTATCTTGTGGTATAGAGGCCTATTCCGATTCATTACTGAAGAAAGTTCGTAAGGCGCAGAGAGTCAAGGACATAGACAACTTCATATTACTTATGAGAGATGCAGGTATACCGGTACATATAAATGTAATACTTTGTCAACCTGAGGCAGAGATTGATGATGTGAAAAGAACTGCGGAATTCTGTTTAAGAATACTGGAGGATAAACGAAACACTGTGGGAGTTGAGCCGTATATTAAGGCTTATACAGGCTCATGGTATTACGATAATTGGGATCTTATTGAATACACATATAACACTGTTCCTTCAATTAATGGTACTAAGTCGGAGAAGATTCGCATTCCTGGACGTTTTTTGCCTCGTGACAAAAAAGTTCATCATCTTCTGGTGCAGATTGACGAAGCTTACAAAACTGATGGTTTCTTTATTGATAAGCGGAAGGAGAGCTATTTGACTGCACAGCTAAGTGAAAAGTTGTGCAAGCTGGCTTTAGAGTTGATCAAGGGTCTATAAGATTGACCACTTCAAAACGCATCTTTTTCATGAATTTCATCTCCAACCGAGGGCGTTATTTTTTAATGTCCGGAGAATAGCGGAGCACAGGGGGCACAGGACATGGAGAACTTTCTATTAATTAAAAAGGATGGATTTTTAGTTGCTACAGCATAGAAGAGTTATCTTAAATCTCGAATGTCTGAAAGATTGTGTGTGATAGTTTTAGGTCTCGCAAAACAATTCGTGATTGCAATCAAGATGACATTAATTTCAGGGGAGACATCTTATGTTGCAAAAACCTCAGAGGCCTACAATGTATCAACTTGAATGTAAATTGGAATAAGAACCTAATCTTTGACGGACGTAATGAATGATGAAAATACTTTTTGTAATAAATTCAAATGAAGATTTTTATGGCCCAATAGGCACAATGCTGCTTTCTGCTATGGCTAAGAAAGAAGGTCATGAAACCGATTTATTAGTTTTATCCAATGAGAATATTTTTGATAAAATTGAAAGTTTTATGCCGAAGGTTATTGCTTGTTCAAGTCACACGGGTGAACATAGAATATATTCAAGAATTAATAAAGAAGTTAAATCAAGATATCCTGATTTATTTACTATAATAGGCGGCCCGCATGCTACCTTTTTCCCCGAAGATCTTGATGGGGCCGGGTTCGATGCAATATGTATTGGTGAGGGAGAATATGCTTTTGTTGAATTTTTAAATACAGTTGAAAGGGGAGATGATTTTTCTGATATAGAGAATATTATGATTCCAGGCGCGCCAAAGCCCTTGCTAAGGCCGTTAGTGCAGGATTTGGACCAGTTGCCCTATCCAGATTGGGAGTTATTTTATAAACATAAAAATACGGGAGTAACACAACCACCCGTTATGAATTTTATGACTAATAGGGGATGCGCTTATAAATGTCCATATTGTTTTAACGAATATTTTTATCAAAACTACAGTGGCCAAAAATATAGTCGAAGACATTCTGTTAATTATATTATAGATGAAATAAGAACTGCGAAAGAAATGATCGATTTCAAGTTTATAAGATTTGTTGATGATATATTTAGTTATAAAGCGGATGATTGGCTTAGAGAATTTTCAGGACGATATTCTAAAGAAATAGGAATACCTTTTTATGTTCACTCAAGGCTTGACTTAATGAATAATGAAGTAGCAAAATTATTAAAAGGTTGTGGTTGTTCATCTGTTCATATGTCAATAGAGTCTGCTAATCCTAGCATAAGAAATAAATTATTAAAAAGAAACATAACAGACGAGGAAATTTATAATGGAGCAAGAGCCTGCAATGACCACGGTCTTACAATGGTTGTAAATACCATGTTGGGTCTTCCCACTTCAACTTTAGAAGACGATAAATCCGCTGTTGATTTTTCCGTAAAAGCAAAAATATTTGTTGTAGAATTTCCCATATTTCAGCCGTATCCTGGTACTGCGTTGGGTGATATGTGCATAGAGAAAGGTTATTTAGATTTAGATAAATCTGATTTTAAAATGTATGGATTAAGCCATAAATCTCTTTTGAACTGTTTTGATGACAAACAGAAGGAAATCCAATTCAATATTTCATTACTGGGTCCAACGGCTGTTAGACAGCCGTTACTAAGAAATTTAATAATGAATCATCTGATTTATTGGAAAACCAATTCAATTTTTCATTTAATTTATAAAATAGGGAAAATAATTACTTATCCGCGAAAGGTTTATAGGAGGAGATATTCTTTGAAAGAGCGTTTTGAGATAGCAATGAAAACATTGCGAATAGAGAAGCTAAAGAGACCTGGGTTAAAAAGTTAGAAAGAGCTGCATAGAAGGACACAATCAAAAATTTGCAAAGGAAATAGTTTTGCTTACCAACCATCGTGAATTTAGAACAATAATGATATCTGACATCTATATAGGGCGCTGTTGATTGACTTTTAAAACGCGGGGACAAAACTTAATAATTCTTTCCAAAAATTGGGGAAAACAAGGCTCTATAATAGGTTTTTCAAAAAATATAACGGGGAACTTATTTGCAAGGTTGCGAAACAATGAAGCCAATTATTATTCCACAAACGTATAATTATATAGGTACCTTTTTATCCCTCGTTTGTAATCTCAGGTGCAGTTATTGCATTAATTATTTCGAGGAAGGTATGTTTTCAAAAAAGCATATTTCTGGTGAAGATTGGGTGAGAGGGCTAAACAGGATTGTTTCCAGAGACGATCTCCCCATTTCGCTCCAGGGAGGAGAACCAAGCCTTCAGAAAGATTTTATTTATATATTGAACAATATAAAGCCAGAGTTAAATATTGATGTCCTGACTAATCTCCAGTTTGACGGAGATGAATTTATCCGTAGGGTAAACCCCAACAGAATTAAAAGAAAATCTCCGTATGCATCAATCAGGGTCAGTTATCACCCGGAGACAATGCAACTTGATCCACTTGTGAAGAAAGTCTTGAAATTACAAAATAATGGCTTTAGTATCGGTATCTGGGGAGTGATGCATCCAACGCATGAGGCTGAAATATTGAGAGCAAAGGAATACTGTACGTCTTTAGGAATAGATTTCCGTACCAAGGAGTTTCTTGGTGAACATGACGGGAAAATGTATGGTACCTACCGTTACGAAGGAGCGTGTAATAAAAAATTTACTAAAAAAGTATTATGTAAGACAACAGAGTTTATTATTGGGAGTAATGGTGATATTTACCGATGTCACAGTGATCTTTATGAAGGTAGAATACCTGTAGGAAATATTCTGGATGAAGATTTTGAGATAGAAGATAAATTCCGCGAGTGTAACGTCTTTGGACATTGCAATCCTTGTGATGTTAAACTAAAGACAAACAGGTTCCAACAGTTTGGGCACACGTCGGTGGAGATCAAATTTTAAGTATTAATTGGACACGGATTATCAGCATATTAAATTTAATGTAACACTTTGAGATAATTAGCCACTAAGGCCCAAAGGCACTAAGAAATGTTTTTCTTTGTGTCTTGGTGTCTTTGTGGCAAAATTTTGGTTGTGGCTTTGACACACTGTGTTATCTGTGAAAATCTGTGTCCTAAACAAGAATAGAAAAAATAGAGTTAGTGTCTTGCAATTATTTAGAAGATATGTTCCGTGATGCGACATCTTTTAGACACTGTAACCCCTTGCAATGTCAAAATTAAGACAAATCGATTCAACTCTAATATTGAGGTAAATTTAAATACTCCCTTTTTCAAAGGAATGAAAATACTATGCACTTAATTCCTATAAAACAAAAGAAAAGTATAAGCAAGGAAGCGTGTATTCTATTTGGATCGATTTTTGTGGAAGGTGCTTTCATTATATACTTCTCTTTTACTACTAAAAATGTTCTCTCACATAGTATTTCTTTACTATTGATTGCTATTATTACATTCCCCTTAGGGCTGCTTATCTCTCGTCTTTTGTTTCCAGGGAAAAATATATCAGAAACGATTATTTTAAGTTTCTGCATCGGACTTCCTTTTTCAGCAGGAATATGGGGAATAATGGCTTTTTCGAGAGTGCCAATGAGCTTCGCGGTTTATTTCTCGGCAACTTTTGCTATACCAATATGTCTATTATTCTATTTAAGAAGGACGTTACGGTTTAAAAACAGAGAAATAAATAGTAACGAACTATGTATATCGATAATTATTTTATTGTTAGCTTTTTTGTGGCATTCTTTAATGTGGGCTAATAATAATGTTCCAACTGACGTTGATGCGCAAGGGTCGATCTATCTACAGTTTTTAATGAAGAACCAAGGCTATCCTTTCGTTTACCCGTTTTTGGATGGGACAAAAGCCTATATAAATTACCCCCCTTGCTTTAATGTAATTGTTGTATTGCTTTCAAAATTAAAAATGTCGTTAGTTTATAAAGAATGTATGTCTGTTACTGTAGTGTGTGGTTCTTATTTTGTTATTGCAGTATTTTTACTCGCATATTTTCTTTCTAAACGAAACATACTGTTGGCTTTTATTGCTGGAATTCTAACTTTAAATAGGGCTTATCTAACGCAATATAATGATGGCAATACTACAGAGATGTTGTCTTTCCTTTCTGCGGCTTGTTTTATTATTCTTTTGCTACAGGCATTTGCCGAAGGATCTAAAAAACTTTCGACAATTATTGCTGCTACAGCAGGTTTTGTTCTTTCTGTGTCGGCACTTAGCAATACAGAAATATTTTCTTGGTATGCAATATCTCTTGCGGTGTTTTTCCCTTTCTACTTATTATCTAAAACTAAAAGTTATTCGAAAGATTATCTGGTTTTAATTGTGGCTACTTTTACTTGTGTTGCTTTTGTTATACCATGGCTGATCGTTGCTAGTGGTAATCACGAGTCAGTAGATTTTGCACATCTTAAATCCCAATTGGCAACCCATTTAATCCCGACCCTTAAATGCTGGCATAATCCAGTCTTCCTTGTTTTGTCATTTACAGGCATAGGAATATTATTTTTTCGTAGAGAAAAAATAATGGTTTTCCTCGGTATGCATGCTTTAAATATGGTCGTACTACTTGTACATTGGAAATTTTTACGCTTTATAGGTTTTAAGTGGTTTCAATTCTCACCTATGCAATATTGGCAATACGGTGGTAATGGATATTATACAACACCATTCGAATATCCGAGCACTTTTGCTATTGGATGGATGTCGTTTACCATTGTCTTTCCAATAGCAACAGCATACACATTAATTACTATTTTGGGGTTCATTAAGGAAATAAAGAATAGTTTTTTAGAAAAATATAAAGCATTAGTGATTTCAATGATTTTTTTGTCTGTATTTCAATATTACGCATATAAGAATTATTTACGCTATCCTGAATGGTTATTGGAGACCGATTATCAAGCACTCCAGTGGTTTCAAGAAAACACGACCTTTGATGATTGCTTGATACTTAACCCTATAAATCCTATTAAATTGGAAAATGGTAGTTACTGGTCGTCGGATTGGGTTCCTCTTATAGCTGAACGGAGGGCCATTAGCAGCAGATCATTGGATATAGCAGCCTTCCAAATGAAGGTTGCAGATACTTGTTCAGTAAACAAAGCTGAGTTGCTTGATGTTTATAATAACATTCTACAGCCCAGTGCTTATGACATTCTGAAAAAATCTAATATAACACACATATTTATTTCAGCTCTTCAATCGGGTAATTTGATGCAAGATTATCAAAAAGCATCTTTTCTGCAACTAGCTCATTACTATAGTATTCCAAACCTTGGGACTGCGGTTATCTATAAAGTGAAATAAGATAGTACATCTTTTGTTTATATATGATTAACATTAAACTTATTGAGCAACTCAAAAGAGTTAACTTTATTCGCAGGATGGTTTTACAAAGGAAAATCTCTTTTGATTTTCCTATACGTTTTAATATTGAACCTACTAATCACTGTAATCTAAGTTGCTCAATGTGTCCCAGAGAACTTAACAGACCATTTGGTTATATGGATGTTAGCCTTTTTCAAAAGATCATTGATGAGAGCATACTCTATGGGAAAAGACTTATAATTACTATCAACAAAGATGGAGAACCGTTATTACACCCAGAATTGCCAAAAATGGTCAAATATGCAAAAGATAAAAAGGCGGCGCATAAGATTAATTTCTACACAAACGGCATATTATTATCAGAAACAAAATCGCTGGAGTTAATAAATTCGGGACTTGATACGATTCATGTAAGTATTGACGCATTTTCCAAAGGAACTTACAAAAAAATTAAAAATATTCAAAAGCTTGAAGTTATCGAGGAAAACGTTAAAAGGCTTGTTGAACTTAAAAAAAAACTTCGTTCAAAAACCCCGCTAGTTATTGTAAAGATTATTCATACAACCGATACACAA
>MHXP01000160.1:0-3843 GCA_001824485.1 Planctomycetes bacterium GWA2_39_15
TGGATTACGGTTTTCACGCCCCAACGATTTACTTCCCATTGATTGTAGAGGAAGCTATGATGATAGAGCCTACAGAAACAGAATCACGCGAGACACTGGATGCCTTTGCTGACGCCATGATCCAGATAGATGCAGACATTGAACAACATCCGGAAACAGTACACAATACCCCGCAAACCACTCCCATTGGCCGTCCGGACGAAGTCAAGGCAGCCCGTGAACCAAAGCTGAGATGGGAAATGGGGAGTAGGGTGGGTTAGGAGCGAACCCACCAGAATAAAGGTGGATTCGGCGTAAAAAACAGCGCCTTAATCCACCCTACCTAGACTCCACTTTTATAAATGTCCTTTATTCATTCTCAAAACGACAGACCGTTTCTGGAAAGATTTATCCCCGTTCTTTCCTCAGAAAAAAAAGCTTGCAGTCTTCTTTATTTTTGTATTATAATCCTTTTCAAAGTAAAAACAATTTCCTATCATCTCTCCATGTAAAAGAAGCTTGACATTGCAAAACGGTAAATGACAATCTCTGATTGTCTTCGCCAAAGACGTCAGCACGATGATGATCTATACCCATGTCCTTAATCGCGGACCGGCAGGGGTTCATAGCCCGTTAGATAGGCTTTGAAATGGAACAAGAGGATTTTATGCTGATCCGTATAAGACGACATGATAAAAAGTGCAAAGGGACATAAGTAGTGGTGTCTTAAGTGCTTATCAAGATAGTGCTTGTCATGTCAAAGGCATGTTATATGTACAATAAACCTGTATTCCGCATATTATGCGGATCAATCTAATTAATGTTATCCGGCATATGGAGGAGCGTTGGCATGGCATTTCTTGTCGGGGTTCTCACGTTGGTGTTGCTCCCGATCCTCACGACGATGGTATGGGAGTTTCTTATCCGTGAGCAAGTGCTCGCATATTCGAGAAGAGTCAGGTATCGCCTCATACGGAGGTTCGGCAAAGAACCTCCGATCGGCCAACTCCGCTCGAAGCTCGCCGCGTTGTGCATCGGAGACTCAGCCACGTCGCGCGTGATGGATCGTGAAGGAGTGTCCAGTCTTCCGCTGGATGCCTGTTTCGAGATCCTGCATAGCCACTTGTACGAGGGGTGGCGGCCGCACGAGATTGACTATCTGCCCCTCACGAAGGCACCACCGCTCAAAGGCGAGTTGGTCACCGTTACCGAGAGTTATCCAGCGGATCCGCCGAACAACGGCAAGTATCGGCTCATGAGCTACGTGCCTGATTCTTCGGAACGCCCGACCCTTCGCATACAGCTCGCGCCGACGGATTACTTCTCAACATATCCGATTCAGCGCCGCCTCTTTGAGGATATCCTCGTCGACGAACACGGTTTGCCATGCTCTCCGTTCGCAAGGTATGGCACCGGCTTGCTCGAGTTCGCCGAACATCCTCTCCCGAACATCGTCTGCGTGCATGCAGTCGTCGTGCTGCCCAGTGGCAAGTTGCTCCTGACACAAAGAGTCCGCAGCATGAACCGGATTGATTGGCACGCTGGGAAGTGGTCATGCTCATTCGAAGAGCAGATGACCGTCAAGATCGGTGAGCCGAGAAACGACAAGTCGTTCCTCGACACCGCATATGCGGGCTGTGACGAAGAGCTTGGTCTCAAGCCGGATCAGATCGCCGACGTTCGCATTCTGTCTCTGGTGCTTGAGGCGGCATGGAATGTTGTTGTGCCCATAGCCTTGATCAGAGTTCATGCCCAGTTTGATGACATCCAAGCGTTCTGGGTGTTCAAGGCGCGTGACGGAGTCAGTCGTGAACTTCGGAACCTCACTGAGCTCGACTGGTCACCCGACGCGCTTGGGCCAATTCTGCGGCGAGAAGAGATACGCGTGGGCAAATACACCATTGGGCCGGACGAGTGGCACGGCATAGCCAGGATGCGACTGCTCCAATCTCTGTTGCATCGGGATGGAATTGAGAAGACGATTGCGTCCGTCACCCACTCGAGGCGACGCAGCTGATGCCGGATAACTCGGCGTTGCAGCCGACCACTCGCTGCGCTCGTGGCGGCTGAACGCCACGTTAGTTTTTAATTAACAAGGCTACTGTAAAGGAGATATCAAAATGGTATGTGAAAGAAAAGGTGGTGTGGACAAGAAGCAGACGGTTTCAATTGGACCTACAGGGCGAACATGTGAGGTATCTACTGGAGAAACACGAAATAAGGAGAGATTACCTGAAAGAAATTTAGAGGGTTATGTCGAATCTTGGGAAGAAAAGTTTTGCGTTGAGGAGGAAATTTTGTGGGAATACCAGGCTGTTTGTAAAGATAAATCTATTGAAGTTATAGCACATGCAAAAACTTGGAGGAGAACAAGCGACTGCTGGTGGCGGTCTATGCATGAAAAGCACGAACCGACCAAAGATACTTCTGAAAAGGCTGTTCGTTCGATATTGTTAAATCCTAAACATATATACGCATGCACAGCGTGCGATTTCACATTTAGATATCGTTATCCTGTCAGAATCCAGCATTGTCCAGTTTGCCATACGTCAGAGTCTAAAATTAAGATTTCTGAGGATTTTAATGAGTTATCAATCCATTTTATTGAACAAAAAGATATAGAAACATGTTCTTTATCCTCAAAGGTACTCGGAGAAAGGCTTAGTGAACTACTGGATCGTTTTATTGAAGAAGGTCTTAAATTTGTTCCAGAATGTGATAAGGAATATAGGACGCACGTTTATAACAGGGTATTAGTTGAAGACTGTAACAATATTACGGAAGAAGAAAAGAGGGAGATGTCGGATGCCTTAATTGCAAAAGGTAGACAAAGTTCTCAAATTATTTGTTCTCTAAATAAAGCGTGTCCAAATCCAAAACTACTACGGTATCGATTCGATCGTATTGTATGTGAGAATCGTTTGTGGGAAGTTGACCTGACTTGGTTTTTCAAATGCTTGAAATAAACAAATGATATTATTGGCGTGGAATATTTAAGAGCATAACAAGTCGCTCCACCTGACCGCTATTCCGCTCGCGCTCCATAGCGGCAGGTGATCTTTGTCGTTATGCAACAAATAAAGGAGAAATATGAATAATAAGATGAGCCTGATAAGTTTAATTTTCTCCTTTTTTGTGACAGGTGTGATTTTATTTTTTGTCATAAAGCCTTCAACTTTGTTTTATGAGGTCCAACTGGTTATCGATAATCAAAAAGGTGTAAATTTTTCCAACAAGAATTGGGTAATCCCGCCAGATAGTGATGGTATTGTAAATTTTAATTTGATGGGCACTGTGGAAAATAAACATGTCAAACAGTGCAACTTTGAAATCAGTCCAAATGAAGAAGGCAAATGGTATTTACAAATGGGCGGTTACTCTGTGGTCGATAATATGTTTATAGGGAAAGCTCAACTTGGCTCAAAAGAATATCCGATGAAAAAAGATCAATACTATGGTTTCAGACTAACTCAAGATAATGGTAGTTTGCTCGCACAGGGAACAATCATAGCCAAAGTTTATAAGCTATATGGAACATCCTCTCAATTACTGATATCCATTTCGCTTTTTGCTTCCATATTACAGATAATCCTCGTTGTATTGTCATTAAGAACTGAGAAATGAATAGATGCATAACAACGGCATCGAGCCAACCCCGAATAACGTGGGCACTTTTTCCGCCGTGCTTTGTGGCGGGGTCGGCTCATGCCCAGCGTTAGGCTGGGATAAATCTTCGCTAAAACTCAACGTATAGTATCATGGCACAAAAGTGGTATAAAAAGGCATCAATACAAACTGCGATAATTTCTGGTATATTTGCATTAATTGCTGCAATTATTTTGGGATGGTTTAGCTTGTACCAGG
>MHXP01000160.1:3851-5595 GCA_001824485.1 Planctomycetes bacterium GWA2_39_15
TGATGGTACTGTGACCGATACAGCAACAGATCTTATGTGGACAAAAAAGGACAACGGTAAAGAAATAAATTGGTATGATGCAAAAGAATATTGTGAAGATCTTGAATTAGCAGGACATAAAGATTGGCGATTACCAACTCTTAATGATTTGAAGACCCTTTATGATCCAAAAGCAACAAATTCAACCCCTCATTATTATGACTACCCAACTGATCTTCACATACCTGAGCTTTTTGAATTGACTTCTGATCATGTGTGGAGTTCAACGTTGTTAGATTCTTCTCAAGCGTGTTGCTTACGCTTTACTTACGGTGACCGCAATTGTTTTAGACTTACCAGCTATGACAGGAAAAGGGTGTTAGCGGTGCGCATTATCAACAGTAGTGATAATTCTTCTACTGCTGAAAACGTTGTGAACGCAGAAGATTCATGTGTATTCTCTGGGACAATGTCTACTGCCGCTTTTACATGGTCAGTAGATTTGACTATAGGACCTAATGGTATTACGTACAAGTGGAATAAGTTTGATGAAAGCATACCACGATATTCTCAGTCTTCCGAGACATATAAAAGGTTCGGGAATAGGTTTATTCCTTGGGATTCTATTGCCGTTTGGGAAGGTTGGTATGGCGGGCTAGATAAAGATAAAAGACCTTATTATCGTTTCAGGGTAGAAGAAAAGAAATCTGGAGATAATTGGCTCACCTTCATTGCTTACGATAAAAGAGTCTTTGAATGTATGAAGGAACTTAGTCCAAAAAGTATTTACAGGAGAGGGAACCATAAATCTCCTGTTTATTGATACTCCTTATCACCAAATCGTGATGTTCTAATCTGCGATAGGAAAGTAGTACCAGAATAATGAATTTGTTTACGAAACAGAAAAAAGCCTAACAATTGCATCAACACGGACTGCCAACTAAGCTGACGCTTCGTTGGCAGCCGGTTATGCAAAGCGTTCGTTCGTGTATAACACCTTGTTTGACAAAATTAACTCTGTATGCTTAAATCAAGGTGAATTATCTTATAATCGTTTCGGCCATTAAAATCACGGAGTTGAATAAAAATGCTTAAAACAAAATTCAAAGATAGCTATGCGATTGATGTTCCTCCAAAGATAGCAAAGAAATTCGCCTTAAAGGACGGCATTATCATAGAAGCAAAGGTTGAAAGAGGGAAACTTTTAATTTTGCGGAAAAAGAATAAAATCAAAAAATTCATGCAATTTGCAGGAATGTGGAAAAACGAAAATGTTGACACGGTCTTCAGTAAAATACGCAAGGATTGCAGGGTTGGAACTAATTGAAACCTATTAGTTCAGTTCATCCTAATTCTAAATTAGGAGCATTGAAAGATGAGTAAATATGAAATAATTATTTATTGGAGCGAAGAGGACCAAGCTTTTATTGCCGAAGTTCCCGAGTTGCCTGGCTGTGCTGCTGACGGCGCTACATATAAGGAAGCACTTACTAATGTTGAAGTTATTATTCAGGAATGGATTGAAACTGCAAAAGAACTAGGGCGTCCTATCCCTCAACCTAAAGGCAGGTTGGTTTTCGCATAAAAATTATGGCAATTTTACCCCATAGTCCAATGTTACCGCAGTATTTGCAGCGTCTTTCTCAATCTTAATTGGCAGGCGCCAGACTACCGCATCAATGAAGCATGCCCCCTGATTATCCTCCCTGCAATAATAGAAGCTCACAGAAATTTTTACATCTGTACTTTGTACATCAGACGTTGT
>MHXP01000161.1:0-5590 GCA_001824485.1 Planctomycetes bacterium GWA2_39_15
GTAATCTTCCGGATGCTTTTGCCTGCATACTGCATCTGCCGCCATTCCCAGGCTGGTAAGTTCCTTTGTAGAGAACAGTTTTAAGCATTCCTTTGAAGACAATCTCTTATTGTTTAAGGATTTTTCGAGGACATCTTCAATCTCAGTGGATAGAATGGACATATCGGTCTTTTAACAAAAATATTTTTACATTTTCGGCAAAAACAATTTAACGCCGACCCTCGTGTAGCGCGAACTTCAGTTCGTAGGACAGCGACATAAATGTCGCGCTACCTGTTCTGTCTCGTACAGGTTAGGACTCATTGAAAACAACCTCCACACCCTTTGGGGCGAGTCCTAAAGATACTGCATGCTGATAAAATGCCAAAAATCCCTGTATCTCTTCCTTGCCTAAGCTATACCGAATCGAGTTTGTAAGGTAGTTTAAGCATCTCTCCTCAGATAATCGAAGGCGTTGCGATTCAGCAGTTGCTATTGTCTTGATTGATTTGATGCCTGCCTCTTTTGCGTTCTTTAATAAGTTGTTTATGCCAGATATACGACGACCCTTTTTAACTACCCAGACTGCATAAACAAAGGGAAGCCCAGTATAATCAAACCATGCCTGACCAAGATCTAAGGTGAAGTATCCATTATCAGCGACCTTAATGGCATTATCTCCGATTAGCAATATGGCGTCAGTATTAATATTGGAAATATCGTATTGTTTGTTCCATTGTGTGTATTGAGGTGAAAGATGATATCGTTCCTTAAGGATAATCTTTGTGAGTGTGCACGAAGTTAAGGAACTTTTGTCTAAAGCAGCAGTCCGAATGTCTTGCATCGGTACCTTTGAAAATATCTTAACGCTCTCAACGTCTCCAATTGATGAAATAGAAATGTCTGGAATGATAACGTAGTTTCCGTTTCTGAAATATTCAATGGAAGGAATAAGCGCCACATCAATCTGATCGTTGTTTAGCATATCAGGCAGGAGAGAAGGCACTGCAAATAACAATTCAATTTTATCTGTGAGTTTGTTTAATCCATAAATCAACGGCTTGGCATTCATGTAAGGAACAACGCCAAGCCTGAGTATTTTCGTCATAATATTCTTGCCTAAATAAGTTCGCCAGGATAAACTATCTTGGAGTTAAGGAAATTAATCAGATACATAGTTTCCCCTCTAGCAAGAGGGGACAAAGGGGTGTGTTAATGGCATGCTTACACACCCCCAAACCCCTCTTTTTAGAGGGGAGCTTTAAAAACTGCTGCAAACGGTAGCCTATTTATTATTTCATATTTTAAGTGAGTTTTATTGATTCTGCAATAAATAATTATTGGAATTATTTTAAATCAAAAGGAGCTAAAGGCATGAATAATGTATTTTACAAGAATATTTTTATAAAAGGGCTTTTTTCGTATACAGTAGCTCTGCTAATTATTTCTTGTATTACCATGCAGAGAAATAATTATGCGGATGAGCAAACAAAATCCAGTAAAGAAAAATTTAATAATGTAGAGTCTATAAAGATGAAAGATCCTTTAGCCGTGGTGTTAGGTGCTATGAATAAAGAGGATGTGTTTGTGTATACGTATGCTGATGCAGTAAAATCGGCTGGACATTCTTGTCCTGCAGTTGCTGGCGCTTACAAATCCACGCAAATGGCTTTAAAGGCGTTATATGGCGATGAAATACCAGTAAGGGGAAATGTAAAAGTTACGTTTAAAGGGGGCGTAGATTACAAGGTAAACGGTCCAATATCACAGGTTGTGACATTAATAACTGGTGCGTCGGCAGAAAACGGATTTAAGGGACTTGGGCCTGCTGGGAAATATGGGAGATATAATTTGATGACCTTTGATAAGGAACTCAAGCCCGATCCAAAGGCAATCTGTTCTATCGTGTTTCAAAGGGTTGATAACGGTAAGCAAACAGAGGTAACGTATTGTGTAGAACCAGTGCCAACAAGTGAACGCCTGGATAAGCTAATGCCTTTAGTAATTTCTGGTAAGGCATCTGAGGAAGAGTCGAAGGAATTTGGTAATCTATGGCAGGAACGCGTGAAGACTATTTTCTTCAGCCCACCTGAAGGTACATTTATCGTAAAAGAGTCGAAAGATTAATAGGAATTTCCATTTTATTTATGCGGTTTTCGTGTCCATAACCAATATGGTAAATAATCTATGGAAGACCTCCCCTTCATCCCCTCCTTGCGAAGGAGGGGAAAGAGGGGTGGTTATAAGTTCTTAAAAGGTATTTTCGTAAAAAATAAAGGCGTTCTTGCATTTTATCCACGCAAGAACGCCTTTTTAATTATAACGCTTTTATTGGTTATCGTAATACCATAACTTAGTGATGCTCTTTCTTTTTCTCACATTTCTCATCTTTGCAAAATTTACAAGGATCCTTTTTATATACGGCCTCGCAATCCTTGCAGCATACAGTAATTGTCTTCCCTTCGCACTCTACTTTTATGCCCTTGTCTTTCTCTAAAGCCTTACCGCAAACGATACATTTTGTATCAGATTGCTCAGCGGCATTTGCGTCTTTCGCGCCGCAACAACTTGATGCAAATGACGTCTTTACAGCATAAGAGGTCATTAACGCAAAAGCAATACCTACGACACCAATAAAATATCCAATACGCTTCACGCCTTGTCTCCTTTCAAAAAATGTTAACGAGATACTATGCCAATAAATACGACTTATAAAACAAAAAATATATCCACAAGGTTTCATAATTATTGTGAAAATGAATTACATTTGAAGTCATTACTCTATTTTGGCCAAATATAAATCATTACAGATTTACCCTTGCTTGATTGACACACGATTCCGGCCATTTGCCTTACTGTAATACAAAAGTTTATCTGCCCTCTCCAGCAGTGTTTCTGCGGTGTCTTTCGGTTGAGCAAGCGTGGCTCCAATAGAGACGGTGACCTGAACTACGCCTGAATCTAAAGAAAAGCCAGATTGTTCTACAAGTACCCGAAGCTTATTTGCAGTGAAATATAACTGCTCTTCATTGATATTTGGAATAACTGCGATAAATTCTTCTCCGCCCCAGCGTCCTACGATGTCGGATGCCCTTACATTTTTTATGAGCGTGTTTGATACCATTATTAATACCTTGTCTCCGATCTCGTGCCCGTAGAAATCGTTTATGTTTTTGAAGCGATCTATATCCATGAAGAGAATCCCAAAAGGTCTGCCGTATCTACGCATTTCATCTAACTTAGTTTGTATATTTGACTCAATATATCGCCTGTTTGCCAATTCCGTGAGAGGATCGAGCAATGCCATTTTCTCAAGTTCTTTAATCCTCTGGGTGATTGCAAGCTTTGGAGAGTTGTCGCTGAATATTTCAACTGCTCCAACGGCCTGTCCGCTTATATCTCGAACTAACATTGTTCGCACTAAAACAGGTATTCGATGCCCATTTTTATGCCGAATATAAATGTTTGTTTCTTCAAGAGATGTCAAATCAGATAATGTTTTGGATAGAGGACATTCTGTCATACATAGTTGAAAGCCTGAATCGTCCACATGGTTAATATTATCAGAACATCGTTTCCCAAGCACTTCTGATTGACTATATCCTGTAATTTCCTCCGCCGCTTTGTTCCAGTATAGAATCTTTCTGTCAAGATTAACAAAGTATACTCCTTCATGGAGGTGTTCAAGGACATTTTTATAGAAGTCTATATCTAATATCATAAAATACCAATTATGTAAGATTATAGGATTTATTTACTTTTGCTTTGCATCCTTTGCACAGCGGAAACCTAAAGCTACGTTAAACAGGTTGGGCTGTTCAGATTTTCTTGTGAACGTTCGTATTTGAAATGGTTTAGAAAAACGTGAACCTCCGCGAATAACGCGTCTTATGCCGCTATCAGGTCCTTTTGGATTTTTGTAAGGGGTTTCTGTATAATATGTTTCCAGATACCAATCGGCGCACCACTCATGAACACTACCTGACATGTCATAACAGCCGTAAATGCTCTTTCCAGCCTCTACACTACCCACAGGCTTAGGTTCACCGCTGAGGTTGCATCGCATGGCGTCCCATTCATTTCCCCATGGAAAATTTCTTCCGTCCATACCCCTTACAGCCTTTTCCCATTCTGCCTCAGTAGGAAGCCGTTTTCCTGCCCATGCGGCATAGGCATAGGCATCATACCAATCAATACGAACTACAGGATAATCTGGAACATTATAATACTCATTATCCCAGAATCTTGGGGTGTGGTCTTTTCCACTTGGTTCTTCTTTAAGGCATTTACTATGGTCATTTGTCTTTTTTATATATTCTAAAAACTCCCAGTATTGTGCGTTGGTCACTTCATAGCAATCAATTTCAAATGCGTCTAAATAGACCTTATGTTCAGGATATGTATCTTCTCTCGCTTCATCCGTCCCCATTATAAATTCACCTGCTGGTATAATTACACTGCCGTATTTCTTTTTCTGCTCGGCTGAGGCCTTTTTCATGACCTCATCCCTGCTCTTGAAAGTGTCAACAACGCTCTTTCGTTTTTCCATTGCCTGTGTTATAACAACAATGTAACTCTGTACCTCTGTAATATCGTTGGCATTTGGAGCAAGCACAATATATTTTTGTAAGTGCCGGATGGCTTTTTCAGCATCCCCAAGTTTGCCGTAAAGCCAGCCCATGTTGTAATGAAGTTCAGGGAAATCCGGGAATGCCTCTTCTGCCTTTTTATAGGATTCTATTGCTAAATCGTATGACTCTGCATCACAATAATTACAACCTTCTTTGTAATATTTCCTGGCAAGTTCTATCTTCTGTTTTATAGCATCGGTTTCCTGGGAAGGGGCTGTTTCTGTAAGGGGAACAAGCTTCTTTCCGTGTTCTTTGCAAAATTTTTCTCCAGCAGCACCTTCTTTTTTACAATCAGGACATACCAACTTTGCAGTAATATCCACTAATTTAGCCCCATCCTCACCGCAGAATTTCGTTTCAGCTGAATATAGTTTGCTGCACGCTGGGCACTTTTTAGTCATTGCCTTTGACTTGGGTGTCTCGGCATATAAGTCTGAAATCAAAATAAAACTAAATACTATTATGCTAAATAAAGTAATTAAATTCGTTTTTTTCATAGTTCTTTATCCAAGGTCTTTCAAAATAAGTTTTACTTTTTGTATTTGTTCTAACAGTTCCTTTTCCCGATTTTGTTCCATCGCTACTATATTAGCAGGGGCTCTTGCAGTAAAGTTCTTATTTTCGAGCTTGCCATGCACGATAGATAGATGCTCCTCCAGTTGTTTTAGATGTTTTAATTGTCGTTCTTTTTCTGCAACAGTGTCAATAATACCCTCGAGCGGTACAAATGCCTGTATTTGTCCAATCACCTCACAAGCAGAGTTATCGGGTTTTTTGAGGTTTTTACCTATTTCCAGACGTTCGAGATTTGCCATACGCTTTAACAGTTCCGAGTGTTCTTTTAAATCAAATTCACCATCTCCAGAAATAGAGATTACCGCATTCAATTTCTGTTTTTCCTTTATATTCATCTTGCTGCGTATGTTGCGAACGGCACGAATGACATCCTGCAGTATAACCATTATATTTTCAGATGCCCG
>MHXP01000161.1:5871-6050 GCA_001824485.1 Planctomycetes bacterium GWA2_39_15
AATCGTAAATTTTCATGGCAGCATCATTAAACTTAAATTGTTCCATGGATGCGGTGCAGGACTCGATTGTTGAATTTAATCGGCTAAGAATCCATCTGTCCTCAAATTGGTAGTCCGCAGATTCAAGTTTTATTTCTTTCGGATGCTCATCCTTCAAATTCATCATGATAAAACGTGCC
>MHXP01000162.1 GCA_001824485.1 Planctomycetes bacterium GWA2_39_15
TTGTATCCGTAAGTTTTATAGAATGCGTTGTTAACAAAGAGGATTTTATTTTCCATATCTGTAAAATAGACGCTATCATTTATGCTCATAATGGCGTACGACAACAATTTGAGATGGTCATCCCTTTTCTTTGTAAGGATTGCCTTTTCTATAACCACGGGCAATACCTTGAGATAATTACGTTCGTTGTCCTTAATCAAATAATCGTGAGCGCCTGCCTTCATAGCTTTAACTGCTACCTCTTCGTCACCTGCCCCGGTCACAATAATAAATGGCGTACTTACAACTAAATCAATAATGTCAAATGCTGTACCATCGCCAAGTCTGTAATCTATGATTGCAACATCGAAAGCCTCTGACGATAAAATCTTTTTTGCCTCCGAAACTGAGCTGGCTATGGAATGATCATATAACAGGCATTCCTTCTCAATATGGCGCTTAAAGGCTGCCTGATCAACCTTATCATCCTCAATTAACAATACTTTGTATATAACATTTTCCATTCTTAACTACCTAAAAGTTGTCCTCATTATTTGATACTCTCACATTCTATCTTTAAGTCCCTATCCTTGGTGATTCACTTATCGTCCAATACAGATTAATCGTTTTAATCACCTCCACAAATAGCACGTAGTCAACAGGTTTAATCATGTAACCAGCCACACCCAGATTGAATGTGTTTATTCTATCCTGGTCATCCTTTGATGTAGTCAATACTACTACGGGTATACTTTTTATCCTGTTATCCTTTTTAGCAATTTTTAAAAATTCAACGCCATTCATCCTGGGCATATTCAGGTCTAAAAGAATAATACCAGGCAATTCGTTCTTTTCGTCTCTTAAAAACTCTAATGCCTCTTCCCCGTTATTACTTATCTTCAACGGATTTGTAATATTGATATCTTTAAGCGCACGCTTAACAGTCATCTGGTCAACAATATCGTCCTCAACAAGAAGGATTGTTTCTTGTTTTTTCATTCTTGCTTTACTCCTTCCTTATCAGCAATTTTCAACCAGGAAGTGTGAAATAAAATGTACTCCCACAATCAACTTTCGACTCTACCCAGACTTTTCCACCGTACATTTCAACTATTTTTTTTACAATGGAAAGACCGATGCCTGTACTTTCAACCTCATCACGCGGTTTTAATGTTTGAAATATTTGGAATACCTTTTCAAAATATTTTTCTTCAATACCGGGGCCATTATCTGCTACGATAAATTTCCAGTATTCGCCCTCATTACAACAGCCGATCTTAATTTTACCTTCGGGTTTATCCATATATTTTACTGCATTACTGATCAAATTTTGGAAAACCTGTTCTATGCGAGTTGCTTCGCATAAAATGGTAGGTAATTCGGTTTCAATTTTTACCTCTATGTTCTCAGGCGGGCTAATCAAATCAATCACATTTTTCACAAGATTATTCAAATCCACTTCTAGCTTTTCCTCTTTAATACGGCCAACTCTTGAATACTGCAGGATGCCATCAATTAGAGAGTTCATTCGCTTCGCTCTTCCAATAAGTAATTGTATTTGTTTTTTCCCCTCTTCATCAAACCTATCTGCATAATCAGTCGCAATCCAACCTGCCAATGAACTAATTCCACGAAGTGGCGCCCTTAAATCATGAGAAACTATATATGCAAAATCACTCAGTTCCTGATTAACAGTTTTTAATTCATTAAGAAGTTGAATCTGTCTAGCCTCTATTTGCTTGCGTTCCGTAATGTCAAGAAACACACATACTATTCCCTCAATTTTATTACCTTTACTCATTACTGAGCCGGAAAATAGAACAGGTATGCTTTTGCCTTCTTTTGAAAGAAAAACGCCTTCTTCATTTATTATATAACCTTTTTCGATTAAACTATTCAGTTCGTTTACTTTAAATTTTGTGTCTTCCACAAATATTTTATTAAACGACATTCCAGTCAGCTCGTCTTCATTATAACCTAACATCTCACATGCAGCAGCATTGACACTCCGAATACACCTATCCTGCGAAAGAACTATAAGACCACCTATAATTGAGCGAATAATACTATCTGAATAATCCCTGGAAATTGTAATTTTCTGCAGATTTTCTGTCATTTTATTAAAGGACGCTGCTAATTGTCCCAGTTCATCTTTATACTCCAAGTTTATCTTATACTCTAAATTACCACTTCCGATAACTTCTGTCCCCCTTAAAAGTTCTTTAATGGACTTCCTGGTGCTTCTTAGCAATCCATGAGAGAGAAAGATTACAAGCAACGATATTCCTGCCAGTATTTGAACAAACTGCCCTGGCTGGACTTCTTTTATAAAGCTCCAGACAAGAAATCCTGTAATTGACAATAATATAGCGCTAATTAAAAACAAAACCGCTTGCAATTTTACGTTTATACTCATTAACAACCCTTGTTTTTGAACTGTAACAAAAAATACATTGCAATAAATTGTATTGAAGGAGAAAGGGTGAAGATGGAGAAAAGAGGAATAAAAAGTATTTTTAGACTTTACTCTTTCCTAATTCTCTCCTTTTCTCCATTTCCCCTTCTTATTATTTGGCACGTTCTGGTCATGTTATTGAGTGGAAATACCCTGCATTAATTTTATCAGGGGTATAAACATGGCGATTACAATGAATCCAACAGCACCGCCAAGAAAGACAATCATAATCGGCTCTATCAGGCTCACCATGGCTTCTACAGCCCTATCTACCTCATCATCATAACTGTCCGCCACCTTAGTAAGCATCTTATCCAGTTCCCCTGTTTCTTCGCCTACCTCTACCATATTAACAACCATTTCATTACATATCTTTGACGCACGCAGTGGTTTGGTTATGCTTTCTCCCTCCCTGATACTATCGTGAATATTTTGAATAGCCTGTGCCATAGCTGCATTTCCTGTGGTCTCTTTAACATTATTGAGCGCATCTAAAATTGGCACACCGCTGGATGCAAGAGTCGCAAGTGTACGGGTAAATCTCGAAACGGTAGATTTATTTAAAATTACTCCGAAAATCGGTATTTTAAATTTCATTTTGTCTATTATTAACCGTATCTTTTTTATTTTTCCAAGTATCTTATAGAGAATAAATGCACCAAATGGTACAGAAGGTATAAACATCCATTGCGTCTTCAGGATTGTACTAAATGTTATAAGCAACTTTGTGGGCGCAGGTAGTTCCAGATTCATTTCTTCAAATATCTTTGCAAAATTTGGTACTATAAAAATCATAAGCCCTATTAAAATACTAATCGCCACGACCATCACAACGGTGGGATATATCATAGCGCTGATTATTTTTCTTACCAACCGCTCAGTTTTTTCCCTGAAATCGGCCAATCGCTGCAAGATGATGTCCAGAGCGCCGCTTATTTCTCCTGCCTTTACGATATTAACATAAAGTTTATCAAAGACCTTTGGATGTTTTGCAAAAGCTCCGGAAAGCGTGTTTCCACCTTCAATATCTTCGATTACATTCAGCAGAGTCTTTTTAAACAATCCTCTTGTTTGAGATGTAAGTATCTTTAAGCCGCGTATTATGGGAAGCCCTGCATCCTGAAGTGTTGCTAGTTGTCGTGTGAAGGTAGTTAGTTCCTTTGATTTGACCTTTCCAAAAGAGATGGATATTCCCCTTCGTTTTTTTGAAGGCTCTCTTGTTGCGGTAGTAGCCGTTTCACCAGTTTTCTTGCGGACGTGGATTTCCTTGACGTTGGTTGGATAATAGCCTAAGGCGCGTATCTTTGCAATGGCGTCTTCAGAACTGGATGCCTCAATCTTGTCCTTTACAGTCTGCCCCTTGTTATTGACAGCATTATATTGAAAAACGGACATCGTTAATTTCCTCTTGTCAAATTTACGTTATCATTGTTTCTCTTGCAACTTCTTTAATCGTTGTTGAACCATCGTATGTCGCAATTAATCCGCTGTCTCTTAAGGTATGCATGCCGTTTCTTTTTGCAGCCGTTCTAATTACGTTTGTATTTGCCTGTTCAGTAATTAATTTACGTATTTCGTTATTCAAAACCATAATTTCATATATTCCCATACGTCCTCTATAGCCTATGTTATTACAATTATTACAGCCCTTGCCCCGGAAAAACTTCTTTGCTTTGACATCGGTTTTTGTAAGATTTAGTTCCAGCAAAGATTCTTCAGTGGGTTCATATTCTTCTTTACACGATACACATATCTTACGAACCAATCTCTGGCTAATAACAGCTTCTACGGTCGCAGCGATTAGATATGGTTTAATGCCAATATCAATTAAACGTGTTACCGTGGTTGGTGCATCGTTTGTATGCAATGTACTAAAAACCAAATGTCCGGTTAATGAGGATTGTATAGCAATTCTTGCTGTTTCTTCATCCCTGATTTCACCCACAAGAATGATGTCTGGATCTTGTCTTAAAATAGACCTCAGGCAATTTGCAAAGTTTACACCTATAGATGAGTTTATTTGCACCTGAATAAGGCCGTCTATATCATATTCAACCGGATCTTCTGTAGTAATAATTTTTGTACCGATATCGTTTAAATGATTTAATGCAGCATATAATGTGGTTGTCTTTCCACAGCCTGTCGGACCTGTAACAAGTATTATACCGTTGGGTTTATTCAGCAATTCGTATATTAACTTTAATTCTTCGGAACAAAATCCCAATGTATCCAAATTCAGAGATACGACTGATTTATTCAGCAGACGCATAACCACACTTTCCCCATATTTTGTAGGAAGTGTAGAGACACGTAAATCCAGAGGCGTACCACCAATGTTTAACTGAATACGGCCGTCCTGTGGTAACCTTCGTTCAGAAATATCCATACTCGACATAACCTTTATTCTCGAAATAATAGGCACTCCCATTTGCTTTGGCGGAGAAATTCTTTCATAAAGCACACCGTCTATTCTGTATCTAATATTAAATCTGTCTTCAAATGGTTCTAAATGTATATCGCTAGCCTTATCTAATATTGCATCGAGGAACATTAAGCTGACCCATTTTTTTACAGGAACAGCATCAGCCATCTTTTTCAGCTCTTCAATATCTATATACTCTCCTTTAATAGATCCAATCTGAGAGGTGTCTTCTTTGAATTCTAATAACAGATGCTCAACGGATTCATGCTTTTTCGGATAGTATTTTTCGATGGCGCGAATAACTATATCTTTATGACAAAGAACTGGTTTTATCTGATGTTTAAGTATCAATCTTAAATCATCAAGCGTTTCAAAATTTAAGGCATCTGCCTGAGCTATAGTGATAACACCGTCTTTAACTTGTGTGGGAACTATACGATATAATTGTGCAATGGCAGGAGGCAACGTATTGATAACGTCCTCAGGTATAGCCATGTCCTCAATGTTCACAATCTCCTGCCCTAAATAATCGCTTAAGGCACTTATAATCTGTTCATTAGTTACATAACGAAGACCCACAAGGATGTCC
Organism: Planctomycetes bacterium GWA2_39_15; assembly: GCA_001824485.1. GTDB lineage: Bacteria > Planctomycetota > Brocadiia > Brocadiales > Brocadiaceae > 2-12-FULL-39-13. The sequence goes on from MHXP01000162.1 coordinate 5,446, forward strand.
CCAATCAATCCCCCTTTTTGTTTTTGAATTGCTAACGCCTCCTGAACTTGATCTTCTGTTACAAAACCTTTTTCTTTCAATAATTGACCAAAGATCCTTCTCTTTGCTTCTGTCTTTAAATTTACTTTTGGTTTTTCCGCTGTTGTCATATTTTAATTCTGAGTATTTATTTAAAGATTAAAGTTGTAAGTTGTAAGAGTAAATTGCTTTTAAAAACATTGGTATGCCAGGAAATTATTCTCGCCAATTGAAACTTTCAACTTTCAACACAAAAGAAATAATACATGCTGATAAACTAATCAGTAATTTTAGTTTTCTGACCGTAGTACAACGTTAATCCTGTATTCCTGTAACCCTAAATACTTCGTCTAATGTGATTTTACCATCTTTTGCTTTTCTTAATCCGTCTTCTTTAAGAGTTGTCATCCCTGACGTTCTGGCAGCTTTTCTGATTTCCACGGCGGATGCCAATCTATATGTCATTTCACGGATCGTCTCATTCATATCTAGCAATTCGTAAATGCCAATTCTACCATAGTACCCAATGTTATTGCATGTTTTGCAACCTTTTCCTTTGTAAAAAGTAAAATCCTTCAATGCCTCTATTTCAAACCCCATTTCAGTCAATTGTTCTGGTGTGTATTTGACAGGCTCCTTACAATTCGGACAGATTAATCTGACCAAACGTTGCGCCATTATACCTTGTAAAGAAGTTGCAATAAGAAAAGGTTTTATACCCATATCTATTAACCTTGTAATAGAAGAAGGAGCATCATTTGTATGAAGCGTACTAAGCACGAGATGTCCTGTTAAAGCGGCGGCAATGGCTGTTTCCGCCGTTTCAGCATCGCGAATCTCACCTACCATGATAATGTTCGGATCCTGCCGGAGCATAGTTCTCAGAACCAGAGGAAAACTAAATCCAATTTTTTCGTTTATTTCACTCTGGTTAACACCTGGTATTGTATACTCCACAGGGTCTTCCGCAGTAATTATCTTTGCGTCTGATTTGTTAAGCTCATTAATGGCAGCATATAATGTAGTAGTCTTACCGCTTCCTGTAGGTCCTGTAATTAATAATATGCCATTGGGTCTATCAATAATAAAGTGGAAACGGCGGTAATCATCTTCGTAAAATCCCAGATTCTTAAGGTTCATCATCACAGCAGATTTTTCAAGCAGACGCATAACAATGCTTTCTCCATAAATAGAGGGTAAACAAGATACGCGAATATCTAACTCCTTGCCGGCATGTTTAACGCTAATACGTCCGTCCTGAGGCCTTCTCTTTTCTGAGATATCAATATTAGACAGTATCTTTAGCCTGGAAATAATAGCATCCTGTAACCGTTTAGGCAGGACGTCTGCCTCCTGGCACACACCATCAACACGGTATCGCACTCGCAACCTATTGTGAAGAGGTTCCACATGGATGTCACTAGCACGGAAAGCAATAGCCTTATTTATAATTAACGTAACCAATTGAATAATAGGCCCTTCGTCTTCGATTTGTCTTTCCTCAGCTTGCGCCTCTCCAATTTGTTCTATTTTAGCCTCACTCACAGACACACCGCGGCTTGTAAGATTTTTCAGTAAAGTATCAACGCTTTCGGGCTGCTCTAGTTCGTAATATTTGTTAATAGCCTTCTTTATATTTTCTGGTATAGCTAGCACGCATTTTATATCTGCATTTAGCATAAAGCGTAAATTGTCTAAGAGTTCAAGCGCCAGTGGACTACTTACTGCAATTGTTAAAACACTATTATCTTTTGATATGGGTAAGATATGATACCTTTTCACGATTTGTAAAGGTAACGACTTAATTACCTCAGGTAAAATATTGGTTTTGTCAAGATCAATTACAGGCAAATTATATTGCATAGACAGGCACTGAATGATTTCAGGATAAGTCGAATATCCCAAATTGACAATAGCCTCCTCAAGTCCGATACGTTCTGTCTTTTGTAACTCATTAGCCCTATTTAATTGTTCTTTATTAACTATGCCTCTGCTTAACAGGGCGTCTTCTATTCTGTATAATGTTTCTTTCATGTTGAATTAGCTTGAATTATCCAGACTGGATATATAAAATTCCATACTGCCCAATAATATATTACAAATTATTGTATCTTGCAATATTTATAATCCGTTGATAGCTGATAAATGAAACTGTTAAAACATACATTAGAAAAAATTGAAGATGTCCTCGTAGACCCATACGGGGATATCAAGAGAAAATTTAAATCAT
>MHXP01000163.1 GCA_001824485.1 Planctomycetes bacterium GWA2_39_15
ATCCCCTTGGAAACGAGGGGGAGATGAGGGGGGTTGTCTGTAATACCCTTCATTATGAAGTTCTTGAGTTGTTCGGCACGGACAAACTGTAGGGGCTGAAGATTTTCAGCCCCTACATTCCATGCCACCCCGAAACCCGCATAAATAAAATGAAAATTCCTATACAATCAAATTACTTACCTGTAGGAGCAATTCATGAATTGCCCTTACACATATTATAATAGTTAGAAATATTTGGACAACCTCAGGAGTTCACTATTTATTTCTACACCATCGCCTTTTCTCCTTCCTTACGCATATTTTTGCCAAGAAGTGATAAAATATTCTTATTAAGAGACTGATAAATCTTGAAATATATGTTCCGTTGCCTTTGCTCTTTATAAAATCGTTTGAGATGGCACACACTAATAGAGACCCTCAATCATTGGAAATTTTAAAAGATGTAATGGAGGTTATTACTTTATGCAAAGGATTATTGAAGACAGTTCTCTAAGAGATAAACTTTATGTATTCAAAGACAGGAAGGAAGCAGGAATGCTTCTTGCCCAAAGGCTTTTAGGATACAAAGGTACAGACGGTATAGTACTCGGCATTCCTTCCGGCGGAGTTCCTGTAGCCGCTGAGATAGCCAAAGCCATCGTACTTCCCCTTGACTTAATCATTATGAGAAAGGTTCAGATACCCTATAATCCTGAGGCCGGGTTTGGTGCTGTCGGGCCTGATAGCAAGGTATTATTAAACGAAGAACTTCTCAGGAGTCTCGATCTCTCAGAAAAAGAGGTTGAGCAACAGATTAAAATGACAATGAATATAATCAAAAGGCGGAATGAACTCTTCAGAAAAGGGCTGCCGTTCCCCTCAGTAAAAAACAGGGTTGTGATCATTGTGGACGATGGGCTGGCATCGGGCTATACAATGCTTTCTGCCGTAGATTTCGTAAAAAGGCACGAACCTCAAAAGATTGTGGTTGCCGTTCCGACAGGGTCAGAGAGAAAGGTTGAATTTATTCTGCCTAATGTAGATGAGCTTATTTGTCTCAACGTGAGAAGCGGGTTGTCTTTTGCTGTGGCTGATGCATATGAGAATTGGTATGACCTCGAAGACGATGAGGTGATTTCGATCTTAAATAATTTTAGTTTCAGCCATGAATGACGCCATGCAGGCCCTTATCTGTTGTAAAGAACAGGATAGTCATAAAAGACAACGAGATTTTCTAACCCGAGCGAGTCTGAAAAAAGTAACCACGGAAACACGGAACTATGGAAGCACGGATAAAAATAAGATAAAAGTAATTTCCCGTCTTTCCATATTTCTGTGTCTCAGTGGTCTTAGTTATCAAAGAACGCAAAATGGGAAAGGCTAAGGGGATTTTACCCTGGTACATCTCAAGGGAAGAGGAAAGGGAAACGAGCGGCTTATTATAAAACAGAGAGATGAATACTCACGTCATGACCGGAAATAGGAAACATGCTTGACATCAAAAAAAGATGTCGCAGTTAAAGGAACGTATTCCTCCATGCTAAACCTTATAATTCAGATAAATAAGATATTTGCTATTTGATTTCAGTAATTGTTACTAAATAATTTTATGGAAATCATTCCAGAGTTTGAATGGTATAAAATTGTTAAGGAATTAAAAAGATATAAAGGTACAACTATCCTTATAGGCGCAGTAGACACTGGCAAATCCACCTTTACGAAATACCTGATAAAAGAACTTCTTACGAATAAAGTAAAGGTTTCACTTGTTGATTCTGATATTGGTCAATCATCTCTTGGCATTCCTGGAATTATCAGCATGAAGAGATTTGACAAGCCAAAAGACTTTGATAGCTTTAAACCAGATAAAATCTTCTTTGTAGGCGATATTAACCCTGCTAGAAAGATTTCCATCATGGTAGATGGAACGATGGAAATGATCGATATTGCAAGAACCGAAGGTGTAAAGACAATACTTGTTGACACAACTGGGTTGATAGCGGGGAATGAAGGTATGACTTTGAAGATGGGAAAGATAATAGCTATAAAACCAAAGCATATTCTAGCATTACAAGAAGGCGATGAATTAGAACATATCTTATCCCTTATTGAAGGTATTTGTATACACCGTCTCACAGTATCTCCCTATGCAAGGAAAAGGAAGCAAAAAGAACGCATTGAATACAGAAGTAAAAAATATCTAGAATATTTCAAAGGATCCAGAACTATAAAGCTTTTACACAGGAGATTTGAGTTTTTCTACAATGGAAAGAAAATTGACATACAAGAAGAACCCATAAAAGCTGGCTGTTTAATTGGTATCAATAGGAATGATAAGACTGTTGCACTCGGAATATTTACGGGGCTGCTGCTGGATAAAATGTTTTTAAAGAGCCCATTAAAATCTTTTAAAGGTATAAACAGAATTGTTGTTGGAGATATCGTTCCATAAAACTACGGTATGTCCCTTTTTGTAGAATCTCATTCATAGGGAAAGTCTTACAAAAAGACATGAGCCTAATTATTCGGGAAATAAAGGTTAAATCCATACTCACACGGTCGGGAATCCCTGGTTATTATTACTGTATTAATCCCTATGTAGGTTGCGCTCATGGCTGTAAATATTGTTATGCTACATTCATGAAAAGATATACGGGCCATACAGAGACATGGGGAAACTTTGTGGATGTAAAGACTAACGCACCGGAAGTATTACAAAGGCAGCTCAAAAGGGCGATAAGGGGTAAGGTCATAATCAGCTCAGTAACGGATGCCTACCAGCCAATCGAGGCAAAATATAAACTTACGAGGCAGTGCCTTGAAGTCCTTTTACAACACCAGTTCCCTACAGATATACTCACGAAATCCCCTCTTGTTCTGAGAGACATGGATCTGATAAAGGAATTTAAGGACATAGAGGTTGGTATTACCATTACAACAGATGATGATGCGATCAGGAAAGTTTTTGAACCACATGCCCCATCAATCATGGCGAGAATTTGTACCCTGAAAACACTCCATGACCATGGGATACAGACCTATGCCTTTATAGGTCCAGTGCTGCCCATGAATCATGAGGCACTTTCAGAGAAAATAAGCCCCCATGTTGACAGCGTTATTATTGACAGGATGAACTATTCTTCAAAGACTCTAGAAATATACAAACGCATGAACCTTAACAAATGGCTTGATAAATCCATTATAGATAATGTTATCCAGAAATTGAAAAATGGATTCGCTGGAAAATCTGTAAGTATTTGCTGATGGTACAAACTTTAAAAAATAAAAAGGCGATTGCAATTCTAAATATTATACTTCATTTATAGAATATGCTTATTGAATAAAATCTATACATTTAGGTTTTTCCTTGAAATAGATGGAGTGCATAAAATATAATTTATACCGTAACGCTTGCTCCTTTAATAATTTGGCAAGAAATTAAGATTTATGTTCATTGGGTTTGTTCTGTTAGTTGAGTTTCTTGAGTTGACCCTATAAACCCTATAAACCCTATAAACCGAAATAACCAAAACAATAAATCTTAAATTTTTATTATCTTTTTACCAAGTTAGTTTCAGTAAGTAAAGTTCGGGTAAGTTATCCCAAAAGTTGCAGGAGGTTAATTGTGAAGTGTAAAAGTTCTAGTTTCAAGGTATTTGCTACTGTGGTAAAGAAAGGTAGTTGTAATTATTATAAAGAGGGAGATACCTACCCGTTAACGGGATTTACACCTAAAGGACTATGTGACAGCGCCTACGCCGTTCTCTCCAGAGACGCACTTGCACTGCGATATGGCGCAAAATTGCCCTGGCAGACGAGCGAAAATACCCTTTTAACCCACTGTCCAGACCCAACAGGTGCTGTATGGGAATTGAAGCGTGTACTACGTGAAACGGCAGATAGCGAGCCTACACATTAATCAGTAATTAACAGTGAACATCTGAAACAGCGGTTTAGACAGTTACACAGATATAAAGACAACCCCCTTTATTGAGGGGGAATATTTTAAGCTAAATTTATAATACTATTGAATGAATATAATGGATAATAACAAAGAGCAAGAGGAAATAAAGATTCGCAAGATGATTAGTGAACACGTATCTCACAGTCAATATATGTTAAATCCGGACACCAAGATTGTAGATAGGGTGGTGAAAGGACTGGTAATGCGTAAGATCAAATACGGTTATGCCTACTGTCCATGTCGTTTAGTTATGGGAGATATAGAAAAAGACAAAAAGATCATATGTCCATGTGTTTATCATGTTGAAGAAATTGAGCGTGACGGAGAATGTCATTGCCAACTTTTTGTAAGCGCAAAAAAAGGAGAAATACATAGGACATAGAGAAAATATAGTATCGAAATAGTTAGCGTATAGAATTTAATTTAATGAATTTCTTTGTTCTTAGCAATTATGGTTTGACAATATTAAAAACAGAAAAGGAGAATAGACATGTCTGAAGACGTAGCTGTAATTACGGATGCAAATTTTGATACAGAGGTATTGAAATCAAACATACCTGTATTGGTTGATTTCTGGGCGGCGTGGTGTGGACCATGCAGACAAATAGCACCGGTGATAGATGAATTAGCAAAGGAATATAAAGGTAAGGTCAAGATTGGAAAACTTGACACTGAAGAAAACAACAGCACACCAGTCAAATTTGGAATAACGGCAATACCCACAATTATCATATTTAACAATGGGCAGGCAGTAAATAAGATGATTGGTTCAAAATCGAAAAAAGACTTAAAAGTCGCTCTGGACGCCCAGTTAAAATAATTGCTACGATTCATTTCGATGACGCGAGGCAAATATAAAGTTTAAAATGGAATAAAGGGATTTGCCCATAGGGTTAAGGGTCATGATGCATGTACCCTGCTACTTGCCTCTTGTCCCTTGTTCTTTAGTTTTGTAGTTAAACTATACCCCCAGTAATTCATGTAACTTACGAGGTATATTATCACTCTCCATCAAGGTTTCACCGACTAATACAGAATTAATTCCATTTCTCATTAGTTTCTCTATATCAGCCCTTGTCTTAATGCCACTTTCGCTTACTACAATTTTTCCGACCGGGATCATGGGTCTTAATCGAAAGGTGGTTTCCAGGTCTGTTTTAAATGTTGCAAGGTCACGATTGTTTATACCAATAATATTAGCATCTGTTTGTAATACCATTTTTAATTCCGACTCCGAATGCACTTCAACGAGACAATCCATACATAATTCTTTGGCCAATTCTAAATAATGTTGAATTTCCTCTTTTGAAAGAATAGCGGCAATGAGTAATATGGCATCAGCCCCAGCAAATCGTGCTTCATATATTTGATAAGGGTCAATGATAAAGTCCTTTCGTAGAACAGGTAAATTTACAGATTTTTTAACAGCAGTTAAGTAAGATAAACTACCCTGAAAGAATTTTTCATCTGTTAAGACAGAAATTGCCGATGCACCATTTGCTTCGTAAAGATGGGCGATTTCTACAGGATTAAAATCTTCTCTTATAACACCAAGAGACGGAGACGCCTTCTTAATTTCTGCTATGATAGTAATATTGACGTTCGATTTTAGTGCAGAACCGAACCGTCTAGATGCCTGACTCTTTTTAACATTATTTTTCAATTCTTCAACAGAAACACGTTTTTTGTTTTCTGCAACCTCGGCTAATTTGTGTTTGCAAATCTCATCTAAAATTGTCATAAATGCCTTTGCCTAAATAAATATTCCATAAAGCGATTACTTCTGTCTGGGGATGTATTTGTAACAATAAGTATTTTCATGGAAGAAATAGACTGTATGAGACGAAAAGTTACCCAACTACATAAGAAAAGTCTGAGAGTAAGATATGAAGTGTGATGCATAAATAGTTTAAAAAGGAAATTACACGAGAGAATTATAAACAGCAAAGTTGCAGCATAGAGACAGTATTTATAACGGTAACGGATGCCGTATCCTAGTCCAATCATTGACAAACCAATTATAATATATTTAAACCCGTAGCCACGTTGTGCAAGTCCCTGGCTTATAGTTAAAGCCAATATGCTTAGAATAATACCTAATATACCCAGGAATATTACCAGATTTGCTACCTTCCCAACACGTTGTGGATGATTTATTGTATTTTCTTCGCCCATTTTAAATTTTACCAAGTAAAATAAGAATACCCACAATAATAAAGGCAATTGCCGCTCCCACTTTAATAAAATTTATAGGTAGAAATTTAGTTATAACAGAACCTACGGCAACACCAATAACCGTAACTACAGCAAAGGCAAGCATGGTACCGATAAAAACCAGTACTGGTTTATTGGTCTTACTGGTCATAAGAATAGATGCAATTTGAGTCTTGTCTCCGAGTTCTGCTAGAAATATTGTAACAAAAGTGCTAATGATAATTTTCCAATCCATATTGATGTATCTCCTGGTTTAGTATGTTTTGTATCTATTTTTAACGTAAAAGTCTATATTAGAATATATCATGAGTCAATTTAAAACAGACGGCTTTTAAAATAAAAAAATCTCCTGCACCTTTTATGGTGCAGGAGATTTTTGAAAATGATTCTCTCAGAAAGAATTTTTAGTGGTGTTCTTCTACGATAAATTCAACCGAATCTTCGTATGAATGCTTTCTGTAACCAAACAGAGATACGATTGTACCTGCAGCAAGTCCGGTAATCCATGCAACGATAAATGTAATAAATACACCTTTTATTTGCAATCCTGGTACAGCGCCCTGGGCGATGAAGATAGCTGCCAAACCTCCTAGCATACCAGGCATACCGTGGAGATTGTGGACACCGCATGTATCAATACCTTTTAAAACCCTTTGAACACGTGGTTGAATTATTGCGAAGCCAATTACACTCAAGATACCGGCTAAAAAGCCTAATAAAAGAGATAACTTCGGAGTGGTATGGGCGCAGGAAGAACCAATAGCAACACCACCAGCTAGTGCCGCGTTTGCCATATCTTCAATAGCAATCTTTTTGCGAAGCATGGTGGTTGCAATATATGTAGCTATAGTTGCAGCACACAATGAAAGGATCGTATTTACAGCAGCAGTAGGCATCCTTGATATTTCAGCAGGCGCTGCACAGAAAGATGGCCAAAATATCCACAGTACCATACTTCCTAACATTGAAAATTGATTGCTTACTTTATCTGATTCGATCTTCTTGAGGAAATCCTCACCGGTGGTCATCCTTACAATAACACCTAATCCAAAATAAGCGCCAAATTGATGAATAACAATCGAACCGCCAGTATCAATCAGTTGCCCCTTTGGGATAATGCCCATTCCGTTATCTAACATAATCCATTCGTTAAGCATATAGGATGGGACAAACATCATCGCCAAAATAATGTATTGAGACATCTTTAATCTACCTAAAAATGCCCCCATTGCAATTAAAATACTTGCCGCACAAAATTCTGCAAGTATTAAACGATCCATTTTTAGTTCTGCTGGTTCTCCAAAGATTCCAAGCGTCTTTAAGAACATATAATATGGAAGGACAATGCTTACAGCAATATATGTAGCGGTAACAGCGCTATAGCCATATCTCTTCACAAAAACCATTAAGAATCCGAAACCGACCATCAACATAGCCATGACATGGATTGACTTGCCATATTTAGCTAATTCAAGAAAATCAGTTACTGTGGTGGAAGTCATTGCACCTTCTGCCTCGCGTTTGGCAGATTCTGGATTCGCCTTTGCATGTGATTCCACAGTGCCACCGGCAAGCACTACAACATGGTCTTCGGAAATTACGTTTGCTGTATTATCTATAGACGACCATGTATTCCAATCGCTGTGGTTCTCCTGTATTGCGACTAATGCATGTTCAACCAATTGGTTTTCTAATAATTCGGTACCAGTGACTGCTTTTGTTGTTTCCAGCAAAGGTATGCATAGAAGACCGATGCATACAACAACATACCACTTCAAAAACCCTTTTATCGACATCTGGTTCGCCCTCCTTTCCCTATTAATGTTTCTGAGATTATTACATTACATTGTTTTAATAATATTTATCCCATACCTAATGCATTTTAGAAATAGCAAAATTTTAATATTTTCTAAAATGCATGATTTCCACCACTAAATTATGATTATTTACGCCGTATCTTTTCTAAATATTTTAAAGAAAATTTATTATTGATGGTATTTTTCTGAAGGGTTAAAACTCTATCATTTGTTGCTTCATATTGTTATTATTGGGGATATATATATTCCATTTAAAAGTAAATATCAAGTGAAAAGTATTGTAATAATAAAAATAAATATAATTATCTCAGTGTCATAAACTTAAGTGAAGCAATTGCGCGAAATATGTGCCAAAAAATTTATGCGGAAACGGTAATTCGGAAATGTTGTATAATATGACCGGAGTAAAATGCCTTAGCATAAATTTTACCTTTTCTGACAAGAAATTATTAGTTGCTACTTGTTTAAGTTAAGGCGATATGTTTATACATGTATTTAATTGTATAAAACCAATAAAATTTGATATATTTACATTTCATTACTTATTATGGGAAGATATTTGTTTTTTTCTAATGATAGTATATATTCACTTCTAATCAGGAGTTTTATACTATCCAGTTTTATGAAAGGCTGTGCAGTTAAAGAAATGATTGCGAACGAAAATAGTATCCCACCAAAAACGCAGAAACACGAAACTAGTGCATCAAACAAAAGAAAACACAATCATTTATTTAACGAAAAAAGTCCTTATCTCCAGCAACATGCTTACAACCCTGTTGACTGGTATCCCTGGGGTGTAGAGGCGTTTCAGAAAGCACTCAAAGAAAATAAACCCATTTTTCTTTCAATCGGTTACTCGACTTGCCATTGGTGCCACGTTATGGAATATGAATCCTTTGAGGATGAAGAAGTAGCAAATATATTGAACGAAAATTTTGTATCTATTAAAGTTGATAGAGAAGAACGTCCGGATATAGACAATATCTATATGACCGTATGCCAGGCAATGACCGGAAGTGGTGGCTGGCCTCTAAATCTCTTCCTTACACCAGAAAGAAAGCCCTTCTATGCTGGTACCTACTTTCCAAAAACGGAACGGTATGGAAATCCAGGTCTTATTGCCATTCTTAATCATATATCAAATCTGTGGAAAACAAATACGGTAAGTGTTCTTGCTTCTAGCGAACAAATAGTGAAGGTCTTACAAACTACGGTTAATGCAACAGGCGGTGAAACACTGACCGAAGAGACACTAAGGCATGCCTATGAGCAATTAAGGGATAATTTCGACTTGCTTTATGGTGGATTTGGCCCCGCCCCTAAGTTTCCCACGCCACATAATTATACATTTTTACTTCGTTGGTGGAAACGAAGCAAGGATCCAATGGCACTTGAAATCGTTGAAAAAACGCTCGAACGGATGGGACAAGGGGGCATTTACGATCAATTGGGAGGTGGATTCCACAGATATTCTACCGATGAATATTGGCTTGTACCACACTTCGAAAAAATGCTGTATGATCAGGCGTTACTCGCTATTGCTTATACGGAAGCATACCAAGCTACAGGAAAGACGTTTTATGCAAATATCGCAAAAGGTATCTTTGATTATGTTTTACGTGATATGACCTCTCCCGAAGGTGTATTCTATTCTGCTGAAGATGCCGATAGCGAAAGGATTGAGGGGAAGTTTTATGTCTGGACACCTGATGAAGTTTTAAATATTTTGGGCGAAAGAGACAGTAAAATATTTTGTGATTATTATGACGTCTCAAATGAAGGTAATTATGATGAAAAGAATGTCTTACATGTTGATAAACCTCTAACTACATTTGCTAAATTGGAAGGTATAAATCTTGAACAACTACAAGAACTGCTAAATAAAGCCAGAAAAAAACTTTTCGCCGTACGGGAAAAACGCATTCGTCCAAATAAGGATGATAAGATACTTACATCATGGAATGGATTGATGGTTGCTGCACTTGCAAAAGGCGCTCAGGCTTTAAATGAGCCAAAATATGCACAGGGTGCTGTGCGTGCGGCAGATTTTATCTTGAATACATTGCGTCAAAAGGACGAAACGTTATTTAGGCGCTATCGCCTGGGTGAAGCTGCTATTCCTGGTTATCTTGATGACTATGCCTATTTTGTCTGGGGATTGATTGACCTCTATGAAACAACATTTGAAGTAAAATACCTCAAAACTGCACTGGAAATTAATAAACAAATGATTAATAATTTCTGGGATGAAAAGGGGGGTGGTTTATTCTTTAATGGCAAGGCTAATGAACAACTCATAACTCAGATAAAGGAGATATATGATGGGGCAATACCTTCGGGGAATTCTGTTGCTCTATTAAATATCTTGAGATTAAACCGAATGACTGGAGACCAGAATTTAATGAAAATGGCAGAAAATATCATTAAAATCTTTGCTGAAACTATAAACCAGTATCCGTCAGGCTATACTCAATTCCTGTGTGCATTAGATTTTGCTATTGGTCCAACCAAAGAAATAATAATAGCAAGCGAACCAGACCAAAAAGATACGAAGCTGATACTCCATGAAATATGGAAACGTTTCTTGCCGGAAAAGGTTTTGCTATTACATCCTGAAAAGGATAAATCTATTGAAGAAATCGTTGGGTTTATTAGAGAACAGAAAGCTATAAATGGCAAAGCTACAGCCTATATTTGCAAAAACTATACTTGTAATGCTCCTACTAACAATATAGATAAAATAATACAATTAATAGAGGAACGCTAAATCAAGTAAATTATGTTTGAATTAACCTTACTCTCTGTGTGTTCTGTTTCTGCATTTATATGGTTAGCGTTAACATTTATGCCTGCACGCTGGCGAATGTCGGAGCGATGGGAGGCGGTTGGTAATCCATATTTGCCTGTTTCTAAATTGCCAAGCCTATCTGTTATAGTACCTGCACGTAATGAAAGTACATCCCTTCCGCAAACGTTACCTTCATGGCTTGCCCAGGAGTATCCTGAATCAGAAATTATATTAATAGACGACGATTCGAGTGATGGTACTGAAGATTGTGCAAGAGGCATTGCGGAGCAATATAAACATGATGTTCGTATTTTAAAAGGAATTCCTCCTCCGCCAGGTTGGACGGGAAAGTTGTGGGCGCTGCAGCAGGGTATTAGTGTATCTTCGGGGGAATGGTTGTTGTTTACAGATGCTGATATTCGTCATAGTCCTAACCTTTGGCGTGGACTTGTTACAAAGGCAATGAATGAACAGCGGGCTATGGTTTCATTGATGGCTCTGCTTGATACGGTTGGAATGTGGGCGCGTTTATTAATTCCAGCCTTTGTGTACTTCTTTCATCTTTTGTATCCATTTGATAAAGTGAAAGATTTACGGTCTAAAGTTACAGCGGCAGCAGGAGGATGTATACTTATCTCTCGTCAAGCCCTTGATAAAATAGGAGGCATAGCCGGACATAGCGATGCATGGATAGACGATCTTGCTCTTGCCAAACGAATCAAGCGCGCAGGATTATCACTTTCGCTTTCACTAACAAAATCGGCAGTAAGCATTCGTCCTTACCGGCAACTTTGCGATGTCTGGAATATGGTTTCACGCAGTGCATTCACTCAATTACAGTGTTCATGGTTAGCTCTGATTGGAACTGTGCTTGGGATGTCAATATTATTTATATTTCCAATATTTGGAATTTTCTTATCTGGCATTGGAGGTGTTTATTATATTACAGCGTCAATTTCATTTTTTGCATTTTTGTTGATGTCAGTTACTTACATACCGATTCTACGTTTCTACAATTTGAGTTTAATTCAAGCATTTACACTACCCCTTACAGGTACACTTTACTTGACTATGACAGTGTCTTCAGCCATTAATCATGTTGTAGGCAGGCGCGAGTGGAGGGGTACACGCAGTAAAATCAATTGATGTTCCGAGAAATTTCTGCATCTGAATTGAACTTAATCAGTATCGCTTCATGCTTATAGTAACGCATACCTTCAGTATTGAATCTTTCAAGGCTAGCGCTAATATTTATATTGGTGGTAAATCAAACTTGATTGTATAGGAATTTTCGTTTTATTTAAGCGGGTTTTCAGGGCACGGTAGCCAAGCCTTTACCCTATTTGGTAATTAGACCAGAAATAGCATTTTAAGCTGCCCTGTAAGGGCAGGATATTAATAGAAAAAAATTGTTATTTTTATTTAAAGCTCCGTGAGGAGCAACATAAGATTGAAAAGGTGTCGCTCCGATGGAGCTTAAATCTTACGCGAATTATTTTTTTCTATTAATATAGCGCTCCTAATGGAGCGCCACAAAGCCATTCATGATTACAACGTGATAAGGACATATAGAGTCAGAATAAAAATTTACCCAAAAGGGTGTTAAGTTCAAATTTTATTAATAAACTTGACAGTTTAATAACGGTAGGGTAATAATAAGACGTGTTTAAATTAGTTTAACTTCAGATATTTTAAACTGATAGCGTAACCGTTTTTGCCAACACAAAGAAATATGAAGCAACAAGAATACAGCATACTCAAAAAGAATAAATCATTTGCTAAGGAGTGTCAGTGAAGGTTGGGATTAAGCTCAAATTCTGGGGTGTAAGGGGGTCTATTCCAACCCCTGGGGTAAAGTATACAAAATATGGTGGGAATACTCCATGTGTGGAAATGCGATTATCCAATAATAAATTGTTTATTTTTGATGCTGGTACGGGTATTAGAGAACTTGGGAGTATGATATGCAGTGGAGATGAAAAGATTAAAGCACACATATTTCTAAGCCACTTTCATTGGGATCACATTCAAGGATTACCTTTCTTTATGCCATCATCTATTGAGGGGAATGAGATTATTATACTAGGGATGGATATGCAAAATGCAAGATTAGATAAAATTATATCCGACCAAATGGAAAGTATTTATTTTCCAGTTAAATTGCAATCTTTATCGGCACAGATTAAATTTCAAATACTTTCGGAAGGAAGTAATAATATCGATGGTGTAAAAGTAGATACAATATATCTCAATCACCCAGGCCAAGCAATGGGTTACATGGTGAATTATGGAAAGATAAAAATTTGTTATTTTACAGATAATGAGCTTGTACCTAAATCAGTAACGGAGTCTTCTAAGCTTAAATATAAGCCTGACACCAGAGAGCGGATTTTAAAATTAATTAATGGGGCTGATTTGCTCATACATGATGCTCAGTATACAGAAGAGGAATACAAAACAAAAATTGGTTGGGGACATTCTTCTTTTAATGAAGTATTAAGTCTTGCTAGAGAAGGCAGAGTACACAGATTGGCGCTTTTTCATCACGACCCAGATCATTTCGATGAAGAGATGGATGTCCTTGTAGCTAGTTGTAATTGTCAGGAATACCAGGGTGAAACCTCCCATGTTATGGATTGCTTTGCGGCACATGAAGGCATGGAACTCCATTTTTGAGTTTGGAATCTTGATGTTTGAAGTAGGAGGCTGATTCTTTCTATTAACTACAACTCCTCTTTCCCCAAGCGAAAATTGTATCGAAAGTCTACTTATTTAACATTTCTCACTAAGTAGCGCAAATTACCGAGGAATTTAGCTGCCACTCAGTATAACATACAGATATTGCTAACTGCACTGATTGTTGCCACATTTATCTGGCTTCCAATCACTACCTTCCAATTAAAGCATTTGTCTGGTCGCCACACCAGTTTTAACTGCAGCATTAGCAACGGCACTTGCCACGTCTTTATGAACCTTTTCGTTAAAAGCACTTGGTATAATGTAATCCTCAGACAGATGATCTTCATCAATGACGTTTGCAATGGCATAAGCTGCTGCCATTTTCATCTCATCATTGATTATTGTAGCTCCAATATCTAACGCCCCCCTGAATAGACCAGGAAAACAAAGCACATTATTGACTTGATTATGGTAATCTGAACGGCCCGTAGCAATAACTCTTGCAATTCCCTCAATCAAATCAGGCTCTATTTCTGGGGTGGGATTTGCCATGGCAAATACGATTGAATCTTTATTCATGGTCTTTATCATATCCTTCGTAACTATATTAGGTCCTGATACGCCAATGAAGACATCCTTTCCTTTAATGGCATCAGCAATTGTACCTTTTTCATTGTTAGGATTTGTGATTTGAGCAAGGGCGTCTTTGTCTGGATTCATGTTGATCTTTCTGCCTTTATAAATAATCCCTGCAGTATCACAAACCACGATATTTTTTGCACCAGCGCTGAGTAGTATTTTAGCAATTGAGGTCCCTGCGGCGCCAGCGCCACTAATTACGATAGCAGTATTTTCTATCTTCTTTCCCACCACTTTCAGAGCATTAATAAGACCTGCAAAACAAACAACCGCCGTACCATGCTGATCGTCATGAAATACAGGAATTTTTAGCGATTCTTTTAATCTTTTCTCAACCTCAAAACAGCGGGGGGCTGAAATGTCTTCAAGATTAATGCCTCCAAAGGTGGGAGCTATGTTTATAACTGTTTTGACTATTTCATCAACATTTTTAGTATCTAGCAGGATAGGAAACGCATCAATATTTCCAAATGCTTTGAACAACATTGCCTTACCTTCCATAACAGGCATACTGGCTACGGGACCAATATCGCCCAATCCCAGGACAGCTGTACCGTCTGTAACAACAGCAACGGTGTTTTTGATAATGGTATATTCTTTGGCAAGTTCTGGTCGTTCCTGTATAGCCTTGCATACCTTTGCCACACCAGGGGTGTATACACGTGAAAGGTCTTCAAAGGTAGTAATGCTGATGCGATTATTTAAATAAATCTTTCCTTTCTCGTGTAGTTCAAAGACCTTGTCCTTTACGCTGATTACTTCAACGACATCTTTTCCGATAGCCGATAGGGCGTTCGTAATTTCTTTAATCTGCTTATCCGTGCTAACGTAAACCCCCAGGTCTCTAATCTTAAATTCCTTTTCTGCTTTAATAATCTGGACGTTACCCATATTTCCACCCTGCTTACCAATGGTGCTAAGCACCATGCCTAATGTACCGGGAATATTTTTTAGCCTTAAACGAAAAGTCACAAGGTTTTCTGTAAGTTTCATTGTTATTAGCCTCCGAAGTAATGTTATTCCAGATGTACATTTCTTGTCGCAATCTGGATATTCTTAGTATAAACTTTTTTCCTACAAAATGACATCAATATAGCGCCTGTCATAATAATACAGGCTGATGTCATAAAGGCATAACGAATGCCAAAGTTATGATAAAGGATTGTCCCAACAAAAGGCGCTATGAGGGCGCGTAAACCAATAAGAGTAAATTGTATACCAAACATATCCACGGTATGCTCCCTTTTGACCTCCTGAATTATATGACTGTACCAGCATAAATCCCAGCCGTTCATTATTACACCATTGATAATTACCGCAAAAATAATAGGGAATATGCTGTGTGAAATAGCATATAGGAAAGGAATAGACACAGCAATTATTGTGATAACTTTAAACAAGTTTAACGGCTTATAACGGTCAATAAGATGACCCCAGAAAAAGAAAGAAATAGAACCCGCCAGCGCTGTAATAGATCCCAAATATCCTATGACTGTATTAGAGAGTGAAAGTTCATCAACCTGAAAGAGAGGGAAGAGCGGTAAATTCATGAGGTTGCCAAACCCGGCGATAAAAAATGTAAACGTAAAATATATGAGATTATTATTTTTAGAGAATTCTTTTAAAATCACAGATAAATTGTGAGTTGCAGGAATCTGTGCCTCTCTTCGGATTTTGACCTTTTTGAATAAAAGGGAAGAGGTCATACCAAATAGTGCTCCTGACGGAAAGATAAATTTGTAAAATGTACCATTACCGAGGTCTAGTAAATATCCTCCGGCAAAGGAAGCCAGCACCAAAGCCATATTACAAAATAACCGTACATATCCCATTGCCTTCCCACGATAATTTTCGTGATAAACCTCTTTCATAACACTGCTGTATGCTGGCATTGCCATGGATTCAAGGATTGCAGCACATACTATGATTGAGGTAAAAACTAAAGGATTTTTCACAAAAAACATGGATATGAATAAACTTCTTGAAATCAAAGTGAAAAAAACTACCCATGTTACCTTTTTGCGGTTTCTGCAAAGTTTTGACCACAATAATGTGAGAAGGAGGCATACAGTGGGAGCGGCAGTAATGACTGTGACCTCTATGGAAGTTGCACCCAACCTCAGTCCAATGATTGGAACAAAAAATACAACTAATCCGTTAAAAATACCAAAGAATATACCCGCTCTGGCATCGTAAATATATGCAATGCGGGTATAATACGGGAATTTTTTAGCAAAGAACATGGAGATAAATAGTATTTATATTGAGATTTTTTATTTGTTGTAATCGTCCAAATCAACAAATAATTTAGTATTATCACTTCAGATTAAACGAATTATTTAAAAGAAGATAAACCTTGATTACAGGTATTTATATTTTATAATTTGCTATTTTATAGTATTTATTTATATTAAGGCAAGGAAAATACGAGGTATGAAAATACTTGTAGTATCGGATATTCATGGCAATTTAGCTGCACTGGAAGCTGTACATGAAAAAGCCGATGTGGTTTTCTGTCTGGGTGATATTGTAAATTACGGGCCGCATCCAAAAGCATGCATCAAAAGAATTCAAGATCTAACTGATAAAGTAGTTCGTGGAAATCACGACAATGCCATGGGCAGTGACGTTGACTGTGGATGCTCTGCAAAGTACAAGGAATTAAGCGATGCAGGAAAAATCTTTACCAGGACAGTTTTAAACGAGTATGAAAGAGAATTTCTTGAGAATTTACCTGTAACGCTAAATATAAAATTGGATGAGATAGAATTTTTGTTATCACACGGTTCTCCAGGCGGTGATTTATATAAATATCTTAGGCCTGATGTCTCTGATAGAGAACTAGAGGAAGAATTAAAGGATGTTATTGCTGATGTCGTTTTTATCGGACATACCCACCTTCCAATGATACGCAAGATAAAGGATGTGACCATTGTAAATCCTGGGAGTGTGGGACAGCCACGTGATGGTATTCCTATGGCATCATATGCTGTTTGGGAGGATGGTCGCATTGAAATAAAACGAGTTTCTTATAATATAGAGGCAACTGTAAAGGGATTACGTGCAACAAATATGCCGTCTAAAAATATCACTATTCTTACAGATATTTTAAAAAATGGTGGCATGTAGTTTAACGTTTATTGACAAATAATTCCTATAGAGAGTTTAAGAACTTGCCTTATTTTAATAATTGTGCTAACATTAAAAACTAATTTATTTATAAAAACAAGATTTGTTTGATAGGTTATTCAGGACAAAATAACAATGTCAAATGAAACAGAAAAAGATACCAGTCCATCTGAAAAAATAGAAGTCGTACAGGCATCAGAGGTATTGTTTACTGAGCAACAGGCAATAATCCAATCTCTAAAGCAGGAATTAGAGTTGAGCAAAAAAAATGTTGACGAACTGCAGCACTCTGTGCATCGGCTTGCGGCTGATTTTGATAATTATAAAAAATGGTCTGCAAAAGAGCGTCAAACAATAGTACGTACCGCTTCTGAGTCACTGATAAAAAAATTGTTGGATATTTACGAGAGCCTAGAAAAAGCTGTATGTACGGTAAAAGATGAAAGTGTTAATGAATTCGTTAACGGGATTAAAATGATTTACAAAGAATTTTCTCGCATATTGAAATCAGAAGGCGTGGAACCTATAAATTCAATAGGTGTTCCTTTGGATGTTTATAAACACGAAGTATTGATGAGAAAGATCAATGATGATGTACCTGAGGACACAGTGTTGGAAGAAATTCAAAAGGGTTATTTATTAAATACATTTGTATTAAGAACTGCGAAAGTGGTAGTATCACAGAAATCATCACACGAAAATATTCAGAATCTAGAAAAGCCAGAAGAGACAAAAGGAGGGTAAGATATGGCAAAAATTATTGGTATAGACTTGGGAACAAGTAACTCTGCTGCAGCCGTGTTAATTGGCGGAAAACCCACAATTATTCCAAGTGCTGAGGGCGTAACTATTGGAGGAAAAGCATTTCCTTCTTATGTTGCATTTACAAAAGATGGTGAAAAACTCGTAGGAGAACCAGCAAGAAGACAAGCTGTCAGTAACCCTGAAGGTACTGTTTATGCAATTAAGAGAAAGATGGGTACAGACTATAAAGTTACCGTTCGTGGACAGACCTTTACGCCACAACAAATCTCGGCATTTATCTTACAGAAAATAAAACACGATGCAGAGGCATTTCTGGGCGAACCAGTTCAAAAAGCTGTGATCACTGTTCCTGCATATTTCAATGATAATCAAAGGCAAGCAACTAAAGATGCCGGGACAATTGCCGGGCTGGATGTTGTACGAATTATTAATGAACCTACTGCTGCATCATTAGCTTATGGATTGGACAAGACTGAAGAGGCTCAAAAAATCCTTGTATTCGATTTGGGCGGAGGCACCCTGGATTGTACAGTTATGGATTTCGGACAGGGCGTCTTTGAAGTGGTTTCAACAAGTGGCGATACCCAATTGGGCGGCACAGACATGGATAACGCTATTGTTGACTATCTGGTGGCTGAATCTAAGAAGGAATACGGTATAGATATTAAAAATGATAAAATGGCTATGCAAAGGCTGAGAGAGGCGGGAGAAAAGGCTAAAATAGAACTCTCGACTACTCTGACAACTGATATTAATCTTCCGTTCCTTACGGCTGATGCCTCAGGACCAAAGCACTTTACACATACAATGACAAGGGCAAAACTGGAACAATTGGTTTCTCCGATTGTCAACCGATGTGCACATTCAGTTGAACAGGCTTTAAAAGACGCTAAATTGACACCGAAAGATATCCACAAGGTTATCCTCGTTGGTGGTCCGACACGCATGCCAATCGTACAAAAATTTGTAGAAGAATACGTGGGTAAAAAGATCGAACGTGGAGTTGACCCGATGGAATGCGTAGCCATGGGAGCAGCAATTCAGGCAGGGGTACTGTCTGGAGAAGTCAAGGACCTAGTACTTCTTGATGTTACACCGCTGTCTCTTGGAATAGAAACGCTGGGTGGCGTTTTAACTCACTTGATTGAAAGAAACACAACTATTCCGACAAAGAAGAGTCAGGTCTTTACAACGGCTGAAGATAATCAGACAAGCGTGGAGGTACATGTTCTTCAGGGCGAACGCGCTATGGCGCGAGATGACGTCACATTGGGAAGATTTCATCTTACTGGAATTCCTCCAGCGCCAAGAGGTGTTCCTCAAATTGAAGTGTCTTTTGATATAGATGCAAACGGTATCATTAACGTTCATGCAAAGGATCTGGGTACTGGAAATGAGCAAAAGATTACTATTACAGCTTCAACAAAATTGAACAAGGATGAAATTGACCGCATGGTCAAACAGGCACAGGAATATGCAGATCAGGATAAACACATAAAAGAAAAGGCTGAGACTAAAAACAAAGCTGACAGCCTTGCCTATAGCGCTGAAAAGACCTTGAAGGATATGGCAGGAAAAATAGATGCTGCTCAAAAACAAAAGGTTGAGGCCGCTGTTAAGGATTTAAGAGAATCAATAAAATCCGATGACGAAAAAGACATGCAGCAGAAAATGGATGCTTTAACAAATGTCTTGCACGAAATTAGTTCAAAAATGTATCAAGAGGCTTCCAAGAAGGGAGAGCAACAACCTCCACCACCTCCGGGTGAAGAAGGCAAAAAAAAGAAAGGAAAAAAGGGAGAAGGCGCAGAAGAAGACATCATTGATGCTGATTATGAAGTAAAAGACTAGCGTGTTGAATTCACTATAACCGAAAATTAATAACACACATTGTAGCAGTTTCTATAAAATTCTTTTCAGGAATATTTCCAGAAGGAGTCAGGAGACAGAATCCAGAATTTAGAATGAAAGTGCAATTTAAAAACATGTTCCTGACAGGTTCATGAATAAATATCAAAGTTGCAATTCATTCTGACTGCTGAATTCCGACTTTTGACTCCATTTTTTTTGAATTCACATTTGATTTTCTGCACTATGATTAATCCTGTACATAGTTTTCTTATTCAGATAACAGTTGCTTATGTTGTGGACATTATCATCGGAGACCCTCAATGGCAATATCATCCCGTTCGGCTAATAGGAAGGTTAATAGAATCAGTTGAATCTGGAGTACGAAAATTACCCATATCAGAACGTTTAAACGGAATTATTTTGACATTAATAATTGTGGCTGGGACTGTTCTGGCAACTTATGTTTTGGTGCTTGTATCAAGAAATATTTGTTTTTTGTGCGAATTAATGATGGGCGTTCTCATTATTTATTTTTCAATTTCTATAAAAAGTCTGGCTTTTGAGGCGAAAAAGGTAATGACTTCTCTCAAGGAAAATGATTTAATAAAGGCAAGAAAGTTTCTGGCAAAAATAGTAGGACGTGATACAGTGCATCTGAATGAAGAGCAAATAATGAGGGCTTGTGTAGAAACTGTTGCTGAGGGTAGTGTTGATGGAGTGTTGTCACCATTATTTTATTCTTTTATCGGTGGACCAATTGGCGCAATTGCCTACAAGGCTGTTAATACGCTTGATTCAATGGTTGGGTATAAGAACGAAAAATACATCCGTTTCGGCTGGGCATCTGCAAGATTGGATGATGTGGCTAATTACATTCCAGCCAGAATTTCTTGTTTATTAATTCCTATGGCTTCATTTTTGTGTGGGTGTAGTTTTAAAAGATCCCTAAAGATTGCTTTGCGGGATGGTCGTAGGCATGAAAGTCCCAATAGCGGCATTCCTGAAGCTGCTATTGCCGGGGCTCTAGGTGTGCAGTTAGGTGGGCCAAGCACTTATCAAGGGGAGTTCGTAGAAAAACCATTTATTGGTGATAATCAAAATCAATTGACTTTGAAGTCTGTAGATACCGCTGTAAAAATAACGTATGTTACATCTATTTTATTTTTGATTTTTGGAATTGCAACCATTATATGTTTAAGATATTTTTCACTGCATTTTATACATAACTTATGAAACGTACTAATAGTTTACTGGAAAACCTGGACCCAAGATCAAAAATTATCTCGTTCCTTGCCATTATTTTCTGCATGATACTAACTCCAATTACACGCCTTAAGGATTTTGGACTATATTTCTTAGTAATATTAGTTATGGCCTTTATCTCAAGGATTCCACCTAGACAGTTACTTAAAAGGGTGTGTGTATTAATTCCTTTCATCCTGTTCATAGCAATGTTTGTACCTTTTGTAAAACAAGGACATATGTGTTGGTCGGTGAAAATATATAACTGGGAATTGGGTGTTACTTATGAGGGTATCTGGACATTTTTGAATATTGTCATCAAATCAAGTTTGTCTGTCCTCCTGTTGGTAATTGCCTCCTCAACAACAACGTTTTCTGATTTCCTAAAAGGTCTGGATTTACTCCGCATCCCGCAGTTGATGATTATGATCACATCATTTATGTACCGTTATATTTTTGTGCTGTTTGATGAGGCAAAGCGACTGATGCGAGCCAGGTCTATTCGTTATTTTGGCTCCAGGTATAAAGAGCAATTCCGGGTAATTGGATATATGATTGGTGTATTATTTATACGGACATATGAACGTGCAGAAAGAATTTATAATGCAATGATTGTCAGAGGATTTAATGGGAAAGCAATCAGCATTAATCATTTAAGGTTTTCTTATATGGATTTTTTATTTATCGCAGGTATATTTATATCGCTGATATTCATTATCTCAGGTCTGATTTATAAAATAGAACACGTTAAAATAAACGATACTCATTTATGGCACGGATTATAAAAGTTTTAAATTTGAATTACCGTTATCCGGACGGAACTACGGGATTAAATAACGTTAGTTTTGAGGTGGAAGAAGGGGAGACGTTGGTTATTATTGGCGCCAATGGAACGGGTAAGTCTACGTTATTTATGAACCTGATGGGTGTTCTTGATGGTGACGGGCATATAGAGATTATGGGCTTAACACTAAATAAATTAAACTTGAAAAATATACGGCGGGAAATGGGCATGGTATTTCAGAATCCTGATGATCAACTATTTTGTCCTACCGTTATGGACGATGTTTCATTTGGGCCATTGAACCTGGGGTGGGGAAAAAACGAAGTAATCAAGGCGTCACAAAAAGCATTAGCCCTGGTTGATATGGAAGGTTATGAATCACGCACATCACACCATCTGAGTTTTGGCGAAAAAAAAAGAACGGCAATAGCAACAGTCTTGTCTATGAATCCAAAGATTCTGTTGCTGGATGAACCCACCAGTGGACTGGATCCCAGAAGCACTTCAAAATTTATAAATATACTTTATACCTTGAAATCTCAAGGTAAGACCCTATTGATTGTAACACATGATATTTTTCTTGCTCAGGAAATAGCCGATAGAGTACTGGTTTTTAGTGAAGGAAAGCAGCCTGTTGCAATTGGAAATTATAAAGAAATACTGAACAACACTGACTTATTGTTAAAAAACAATCTTGTACATCAACATCGTCATCGCCATGAAGAGGTAGTGCATGAACACGAACACGAACATAAACATGGATACTCCCACAAGCATTAATAAAAACATTAGTTTTACGAACGACATCTGTGCGGATGGAATATGCTGCTTTATGAGTATTCCGAGAAAACAAAACCATTTGGGGGTATGGAAAGCTTTTCTTAAACGGGGAAACGCATCTTATGGCGTTAAACTGCTTTATACATCACTGCGTGATAAGGATATAATATATAATCCTTGTCGTTGTCTGGAATTTTATTTGAAAGAGGTTAGTGCGCCAAACGGTTCTAACCTTCATGTATTGATAAGGTGTGGTATATTTGGTAAAAAATGTAGACCCTATATGTGCGGGTCGTTTCCTGATAAAATTGATAGTTTTATGTATGACATTCCAGCTCCTTGTGCATATAACGAATATTTGGCATCTAGCGCTTACGTAACGCTGAAACATAAACACCTCTTCCGTATATTTTTTGCTATTAAGGATGATCGTAAACTACTAGGAAAGATTTTCCCTGGCTATACAGCAAATGAGACAAAGGAAAAGTTAAACCAATATACTGATGTAGTTAAGGTTGGCGCTGTATGGAATGGGAAACCAGCCGAATACTTTCTTTTAGAGGCGCCCAAAACCGATACAGCATTGTATATATCAGACGCGCATCCAAAAATAGAAGGCGTACAACAAGCATATAACCAGTGGCAAGGACATGTGGAAAGTTGGCTGGAAAAACACTACAGTTCAAAATGGCAAGACCATTTAGACCGTGCAATCGAAGAAGAAAATAATAACCCGAAAAGAAGAAAATGAGTAAAAGTAATAGGATATTAGCAATTGTTCAGGTCTTGATAATTGTATCCCTTATGTTGTGTAACGGAGGTGTGTCAGGAAATCTTCCCAAGAAATATGATGCATTTCCTTGCAAAGATCATCAATGTGGCTGTAAATCTGAATCTGATTGTAAAACACATTGTTGCTGTGCGCCTGACGAAAATCTAAACAAGTTCAGTACCAATAGCGAAAAGCAGAAACGTTTTAAAACTTTTATAAGCAGTATTAACTGCAAGTATGGGAATGATCCTCTAACAACAATAACCTTTACGGCTAAATATATATTGGAGAGACAGGTTCTACCCATAAAAGAGTCATTTCTGTGTTTCCTTTCCAATGACACATCATTTCATCTTCCAGAAACAATCGTTTCTCCGCCAGAAAAACCACCAAGATATTTTGTATAAACACAGAGCATACCGAAATCTTGCATTTGCCTAAACTATTTTAGTTTGTACCACTGAATTATTAGGGCGAGAATTAGGTCTATTTTGGTGGTTTCCAACAGTTGTCTACCCCGAATTAATTGAGGGGTTAGATGTTCGTGAATTTATTCTGGATTAAGGAGGAATCTTGTGAAATCCAATTGTTTTATACGCTTTTGCGTTGTTGCTTGTATCTCTTTGATATTCTTTACTATTAATCAGGATGGGATATATGCTTGTGACCTATGCTCTTTGGGCGGGTTCGGAGGGACAACGGGCGCTATCAACCCGATTTCCGCTGAGTCGCCAAAGAAAAACAAGTATACACTGGGGTATGTACTTGAGTATCAGGACTGGGAGTCTGTAGATGTTCATAAAGCACATGAACTGCATGAAGAAGGTCGAGATGCACATGCCCGGAAGAACGATATTTCAAATAGCGTCTTTCTCGGCTACGGTATAACAGATGCCTTTTCCATCAGCCTCCAGGTACCTTATGTAGAAAGGCGATCCAGGGAGGTGCATGAGCATGATTTGCTGGGTGAAGACCAGAAGTCCACAGGACTTGGGGATTCCATTCTGTTGGGGAAATATAAATTTTACGATAAACAATTTGGCCTGGCAGGAATATTTGGTTTAAAAGTGCCAACAGGCACTACGGACGAGAGGAATGAGGCAGGGGAGAAGTTTGAATCAGAATTACAATCCGGCACAGGTTCTCTGGATTACATGTTAGGTATCTCTGCAAATAAAAAATTCAACCATTTGATTATCCTGGACGGCAGCCTCCTGTACCATCTTAAAACGGAGGGAGACCAGGATTATGAATTTGGCGATATAATCAGGGCAACCATTGGAGCAACTTTTAATGTTATTGATAAAGAAAAGAAACCCACACTAAATCTTTTATCAGAGGTTATTTCACAATTTGCCAACAAGGACGAACGCGAAGGTGAAACTGTTCGTGATTCAGGAGGCACAACCATCTTTTTTGCCCCCGGGATTTCCTCTCAACTAACAGAACAGTTAAAGATAACACTATCAGTTCCCGTTCCTGTATTTCAGGCATTAGGAGGGGAACATCAAGAATTGGATTTTAGTGTACTTTTTGGTATGAGCTATAGTTTTTAATAGTTGCTCAGCACCAAGTGGGATTCTGTGGAATTTTGTAACTACTCCTCTTTCCCCTCCTTTGCAAGGAGGGGATGAAGGGGAGGTCTTCCACCGATTATGCAAATAAATACCACATGCGGGTTCAGGTTTATAATCTGAACCCTTGATTTAAATTTGTTTCAAGGATTTTTTGTCTTGCAAAATATTTGGGTTTAAATTAGGTTGGGTTTTAAAAGACAAAACCCAACGACTTTTTCTTTGAATTTATCTTTTGAGTAAAGTATAA
>MHXP01000164.1:0-6496 GCA_001824485.1 Planctomycetes bacterium GWA2_39_15
TGGACGAAACAAATTCAAACTTTGTATTTTCAACAACGTAGTCACGCGTTTTACGGAGCAACGTCTGGTCTATGTGTCCCTCAAACTCTGGAGGAATTGATGCCCCGTGCTTTTTCAGATAGGAAAGATTGAGGTATTTTAGGAAATAACCAGAGATAACCACAAAAATATATGCTATAAAAATAGTGATAAGATATTTTCCCATGTTAAGAAATAAGTTAAATTATTTAAGTGGTGACACAAGAAATGGATGAGATACTTTCTTGATATTAATTAAGGAAAAGAAATGAAATGAAATAATTCAAAGTAATTCTTCTACTTCAGACTTGGGTGTGCGCATCATGAGGGTACTAACTGCCTCTAAAGGATTTTTGTTAGTAAATAATATATTGTAGATTTCTTTGGCAATAGGCATTTCTACTTTGAATTTATTTGAAAGCGCCATAACGGATTTTGTAGTCCAGACGCCTTCTGCAATTTGCGCCATATTCTCTAAAATTTCTTGCAGCTTTCTTCCTTTTCCAATCTGTTCACCAACCCAACGATTTCTTCCATAAGGGCTGATACAAGTTGTTATTAAGTCTCCTAATCCCGTTAGTCCTGAAAATGTACTTCTCTGCGCTCCCATTGCAACACCTAAACGGCTGATTTCTGTCAATCCGCGCGCAATAAGGGCGGCTTTAGAATTATCACCGAATTTCAAGCCATCACATACGCCTGAAGCTATTGCAATCACATTTTTCATAGCTGCACCTAATTCTACACCTATCATGTCAGGATTTGTGTAAACTCTGAGTCTGTCTGTGGTGAAAATTTCCTGAACGATTTGCGATAAGTTGGCATTTTTTGATGATACGACAACCGTAGTGGGTAAACCGCGCGCAACCTCTTCTGCGTGACTTGGGCCAAGAAGCACCGAGATTGGTTGGTTTCCCAGTACATTTGTAATGACCTCGCTGGGTCTCATTAATGTGTCATTTTCTATTCCTTTTGTAACACTAACAATCGGTATTTCATTTGTAAGTATATCTTTAAATTTTATAAGTACGGAACGCAGATATGGTGTTGGCACTGCTGAAACGAGAAGTTGCGCATCAACTAATTTATCGGAAATATCTGAAGTAATGCCTATTCCTGAAGGGATTGGAATTCCTTTTAAGTATTTAATGTTTTCCCTTTTTTCCTTCAGAAAACTTATGTAGGAAGCATCGGCGCCCCAGAGCGTAATTTCGTAGCCTTTTTTATATAGCAGGATTGCAAGGGTAGTTCCCCAACCACCGTTACCGATAACTGTTATTTTTTTTGTTACAGATTTTGAACTCATTTTCTCAATTGAAAATATAAAAAATTAGGCTGGATTGCTCCAGCCCATTAAAACTCTATTTTCTTTCGATCCTTGCGAGATGAAAGGGTTTTTGGTTTAATACTAAAATCGTTATTTTGCGACCTGACATGCCTCCTCTACGTATAACGGAAATGTGGAACAAAGTTCTTTTACTGTTTTCTTAACCGAATCTTTAACTTTAATATCATTTGGTTTTAAAAGTACTTTGTCAATACATTCTGCTATTTTAACAACCTCTGTTTCTTTCATACCCCTTGAAGTTATAGTGGGCGTCCCAATGCGAATGCCGCTTGGTTCGTTCGCACCCCTTTCATCAAATGGAACTGTATTTCTGTTCAGGACGATATCTACTGTTTCCAGTAATGTTTGAGCCTCTTTTCCAGCGATGCCTTTATTGCGTAAATCAATTAGGAAGAGATGATTATCTGTTCCACCTGATACGAGATTATATCCTCTTTTTATAAATTCTTGTGCCATTGCCTTTGCATTTTTTACCGTCTGACGTTGGCATTCTTTGAATTCTTCGGTCATCGCCTCCTTAAATGCAACTGCTTTCGCTGCGATGCTGTGCATGAAAGGTCCTCCCTGAATTCCAGGGAAAACCACAGAATCAATCTGTTTGGCATATTTTTCTTTGCATAAGATCAAACCACCTCTTGGTCCTCTGAGTGTTTTGTGGGTTGTTGTAGTAACAAAATCTGCGTATGGGGTTGGGCTAGGATGCACACCTCCCACTATGAGTCCGGCGATGTGGGCGATATCAGCCATAAAGTAAGCTCCAACTTCGTCTGCAATTTTTCTGAACTTTGGGAAGTCGAGTATTCTGGGATATGCACTTGCACCAGCTATAATCATTTTGGGTTTGGTTTTAATGGCAATGTTTCTTAATTCATCGTAATCAATATATCCAGTATCTTTTCTTATACCATAGTGATGGACGTCGTACATCATACCAGAGAAATTCTTTTTGAATCCGTGTGTAAGGTGTCCACCGTGAGATAAATCCATACCTAGTATGCGGTCACCGGGTTTTAGTACTGAAAAGCAGACAGCCATGTTGGCTTGTGAACCTGCATGCGGTTGTACATTGGCATGCTCAGCCCCAAAAATTTGTTTTGCCCTTTCGACTGCAAGATTTTCCACAGTGTCAACGTTTCCGCAACCGGCGTACCATCGCCTGCCTGAATATCCTTCAGCATATTTATTGGTCATTGACGACCCTTGCGCTTCCTGTACTGCGCGGCTACATATATTTTCTGATGCAATTAAATCAATAGTGTTTTGTTGTCTTTCGTTTTCTTCCTGTATGGCGCGCCATACTTCAGGATCATCGTTTTTTAATGTAATCATAATTTTTTATTATCCTTTAAATATGTTTAGTTAGTCTTTAGCATTCTCCATTTAAGATATGCTTCCATAAATTCATCAATTTCACCGTCCAGCACGGCTTGTGTATTTCCGGTTTCTTTATCTGTCCGCAAGTCTTTAACCATGGAGTAAGGTTGTAAAACATAGGACCTGATTTGATGTCCCCATGCAATTTCCCCTTTTTCATCATAAGCTGCGGAGAGTTCCTTCTCTCTTTCCTTTTCTCTCATTTGATACATTTTTGCTTTTAACATGCTTAAAGCCATTCTTCGATTCTGATGCTGTGAACGCTCACTCTGACATTGCACAACAATTCCACTAGGAATATGGGTGATACGAACTGCGGATGAGGTTTTGTTTACATGCTGTCCGCCTGCCCCAGACGCCCGATAAGTGTCTATCCTTAATTCATTCTCATTAATTTCTATATCCTCTTCCTCTTCAATCTCTGGAAGTACATCTACTGCTGCAAACGACGTATGTCTCCTTGCATTTGCATCAAATGGAGAAATCCGTACTAAACGATGAACTCCTATTTCGGATTTTAAATATCCGTAAACATAGTCGCCTTTTATGAGGACGGTAATCCTTTTAATCCCAACATCTTCACCAGGTAATTCGTCAATAAGAGAGACGGTATATCCGCTTTTTTCAGCCCAACGGCTATACATACGGAATAACATGGATACCCAATCACAGGACTCCGTTCCTCCAGCCCCAGCATATATGCTTAAGTATGCATTGCAATGGTCATGTGATTCACCAAGCATAGTACGCAATTCAATTTTTTCGAGTTTTTGCGTAAATAATTTAATATCTTTAGCAACCTCAGCCTCAGCCTGTTCGTCTTGTTCTTCTTCAGCAAGTAAAGATAGACATTCCATATCATCCAGTGCCTTTTGTAATTCATGAAGAGGTAAGATGACTTCTTTGAGGGATTTAAGTTTTTTTATTGTTTGCTGTGCCTTATCCTTGTTTTCCCAAAAATTTGGGGATAAAAGTTGTTC
This sequence comes from Planctomycetes bacterium GWA2_39_15, assembly GCA_001824485.1. GTDB lineage: Bacteria > Planctomycetota > Brocadiia > Brocadiales > Brocadiaceae > 2-12-FULL-39-13. Next base: position 3,721 of record MHXP01000164.1, read on the forward strand.
CTCTAAGGCAGATAGTTCGTTCTCTTTATTCTCAAGGTCAAAGAGAGTCCCTGAGGTGTAATAAACGCTCTCGAAGAGGGGTTAATTCTTTATTTAAATTACTAATCATAATATTATATTACCCTAAATAAATATAAAAATTTCAATATCATCAACTTGCTTACAAATGCTGTTTAGAAATATAGTTTCCTGTAAAGCTTCATTGACAAATATCACTCCAGGCTTTAACTAGGTAATGAGATAAAGTTATACAAAGTCTACATAAGTATAAAATTATAAATTATAAATTGTATAAGTCAATATAGAATTTGGAATTGACTTGAGTGTGGAATATCCTTATCATAGTTTTATTAAAGTTATAACTTGCAAGTTACTTTGCCTTTGTAGATTATATTGAATAATTCCAAGTATTGACAGAATATATACTATTTATCCTAAATTGACTTTTGCTGATAATTGCTGTGTTTAGTCTGCGGACTGCAAATAAAAACAAAACATAACTAGAGATATGACTATGATAGATGGTGTAAAGATAAAAAAGCTTAAAGTTATTCCTGATGAGCGTGGTAGATTAATGGAAATACTTCGAAATGATGACGACCTTTTCTTAAAATTTGGTCAAGTATATATAACAACGGCTTATCCCGGTGTTGTAAAAGCATGGCATTATCATAAAATACAAACTGACCACTTTGCTGTTGTTCTTGGGATGATGAAGGTTGTCCTTTACGATGGACGGAAAGATTCGCCAACCTTTGGAGAGATAAATGAGTTTATTGCGGGAATTTACAACCCTATTTTGATACAAATACCTCCTAGGGTTACTCATGGTTTTAAGTGTATAAGCGAGCATGAGGCAATGGTTGTTAACTGCCCTACGGAATTATACAATTGCAATGCGCCTGATGAATATCGCCTAGACCCACATAGCGGAGAAATACCGTATAACTGGGATAGAAAGGACGGATAATGAGGGGAATTGTTCTGGCTGGTGGGCTTGGTTCAAGATTATTACCATTGACAAAAGTTACAAATAAGCATCTTTTACCCGTATATAAAGATCCCATGATTTATTATCCGATTAATACTCTTATTAATGCTGGAATAAAAGATATAATGATTGTTACCGGTGGAAATAATGCAGGGGAATTTCTTAGATTGCTTGGGAATGGTAAACAGTTTGGTTTAAAACACATCAGTTATACCTATCAGGAAGGCGAAGGTGGTATTGCTGAGGCGCTGAGTTTGGCTGAAGAATTTGCAGATGGCGACAAAATTGTTGTGATACTGGGCGACAATATTATTGAAAATAATATAATAAAGCAGAAAGAAGCGTTCAAAACACAAAAAGAAGGGGCAAAGATTATAATAAAAAAAGTTCCTCATCCAGAGCACTTTGGCGTGCCGGAACTAATTAAGGACAAGGTGGTAAGCATTGAAGAAAAGCCTAAAAAACCCAAATCAGAATATGCAGTTATAGGTATTTACATGTATGATTACCGTGTGTTTGATGTTGTCAGAACACTCGTGCCCTCTGAACGCAGCGAACTCGAAATTACTGATGTGAATAATTATTATATAAAAAATGGGTTGATGACTTATGATACTCTGGACGGCTGGTGGATTGATGCAGGAAGTTCGCATGATAATCTTGCCCATGCAACTCAATTAGTTATAAAAACTGGTGCCAATAAAATAACATAATACAATTGTGCGTGTAATTGCAGGCTGTGCAAGAGGTATACATCTTAGTTCGCCGAAGGGGGAAAAGACCCGTCCTATACAGGACAGGACAAAAGAATCACTATTTAGCATACTTTCCGGTGTTATACCAGGCAGTTGTGTGATTGATTTGTATGCAGGCACTGGCGCAATCGGGATAGAGGCGCTAAGTAGGGGGGCGAGTTTATGTATATTTGTGGAAATTGACAAGTCAGTAATCCTGATCATTAAAAAGAATCTTGAGGCAACAAAACTTCAAGATAAGGCGCGTGTCTTAAGAAGTGATATATTTGAAATTGTTCCATACCTTGAAAAAAATAATATAAAAGTGGATATTGTCTTTGCAAGCCCTCCATACCCTCTTGTCGAAAAAACTTTTTATAGAGATAAACTATTGGGGTTATTTTCAGATTTATGCGCCAAACAAATAATACAGCCAGAAGGTATAATAGTATTCCAGCATAGAAAAGCAGATATTGAGATGACGCCAAAGCCTTCCAACTTAGATTTATGGGATACCAGAACATATGGTGATACACAAATTTCCTTTTTTAAGAACAAACAGATGTAAGATTAAAAGTTTATAAAAAATAACGAGATTTAATTTATGGATAACATAAAGTCTGATAAGAATATTAAAGGCGATGTTTCACCGTGGTTAAAAGAAGGGCTAAAGTTTGAGTGCCAGCGATGCGGCAGGTGTTGTCGGGGTGCGCCCGGTGTTGTATGGGTTAATAAAAGGGAAGTAGAGGGAATAGCGTTGCTTCTGGGTATCACGCAGGAGGTATTTGCCAGAAATTATTTAAGAAGTATTAATGGTCGGTTTAGTTTGTTGGAGTACGGTAACGGGGATTGTATTATGTATGATAATGGTTGCAAGATTTATACTGTCAGGCCATGCCAGTGCAGGTCGTTCCCGTTCTGGACATCGAATCTGGAAAGCCAATCAGAATGGGAAAAGTTAAATAAAACGTGTCCCGGCATAGGCAAAGGGAAATTACATACATTGAAGGAGATACAAGACAATTTAAGAATATACGAGGCACGCTTTGGT
>MHXP01000164.1:6502-20247 GCA_001824485.1 Planctomycetes bacterium GWA2_39_15
AGCAACGAAAAAGGAAATATTTGACGTAAATCTTTATTCAGAATTAACAGCAATATATCAACGTTTAGAAGATGAGTTAATAAAGCTAAATCCAAGCTGTAATGCGTGTGGAACGTGTTGTAAATTTAGCAAATTTGGTCATGTTCTTTATACAGGCAATATAGAAACTGGTTTTATTGCGCAGAATGTAGAGGTGCCAGATTTTAATGTTTCCAGTAACATTTGCCCTTTTCTGAAGGATAATCAATGCAGTATTAGAGATTTCCGAACGCTTGGATGTAGGATTTTTTATTGTAATCCTCATTACAAAGAAGTTTCTGGCGATTTATACGAAAAGTATCATCGCATGATGAAAGATTTAAGTATGAAATATAATGTCCAGTGGAAGTACCAGCCATTTCTTAATCAACTTGCCGAGTTTAAAATAAATAGGAAACCTATCTTTATTTAATGTTTAGGAATTTTAATGACCGAGGTGAACCTGATTCAGCATTGAGTTTTTTCAATTACACTGCGGTTTAGGTCATGCTTCGACTTCTCTCAGTGCAACGTTATTCCAATCTGAGTCTAGAAACTAGCGGAGTAGAGGAGCGGGTATAGTTTAGTAATCTGTATTAAAGGTGACACAAAATAGGTAAAATAGTATAAAACAAAAAAATTGTCGTTTATGCCTTACTGTTGTTATAGATAAATTCCTGCTGATATACGGAACAAAAGTTAATTTAAAGAATAACACATTAATATTTCATTGGTGTTTTTCATAATATTTGAGATAATGCCAAAAAATCTTTTTTGATTTCATTTAAAGAGAAAGGGGCATACATGATTAATAAAAAATGTTTATTGACCCTGGTTTTTGTTTTTACAAACATGGCTTTTGTTGTTGCTAATGTGCTTGAGGCTGCGGTGGAAACCGTAGATAGCAGCGGGGATGTAGGTCAATATACCTCCATAGCGCTTGATTCTTCCGGCAAGGCGCATATAAGCTATTATGACGTTAATAACAGCGACCTCAAATATGCCACAAATTCTTCAGGCTCATGGGTAGCAACGGCTTTGGACAGTAGTGGAAGCGGAGGCCAATATACCTCCATAGTAGTCAATAATTCATCAGGCAAACCACACATCAGTTATTATGAGGCTAATAACGGTGACCTTAAGTATACTACTCATGTCTCTGGCTCTTGGGAAACAACGACTGTGGACAGTAGTTGGAATACAGGACTATATACGTCTATAGCGCTTGACTCATCAAATAAATCGCACATCAGCTACTATGACATTTCCAACGGCGTTCTCAGGTATGCCAAAAATACAACAGGCTCATGGATTACGGCAACTGTGGATAGCAGTGGAAATGTTGGCCAATATAGCTCCATAGCGGTTGATTCGTCAGATAAGTTACATATCAGCTATTATGATGTTACTAACGGCGACCTTAAATATGCAACTCTTGTTTCGGGTTTTTGGGTAACTACAACTGTAGATAATACCGGAGATGTAGGTCAATATACCTCAATAGCGGTTGACTCGTTGGGCAAGCTGCATATCAGCTATTATGATACTACTAACAGTGACTTAAAGTATGCTACAAATACCTCTGGTTCATGGGTGACAACAATTGTGGATAGTACTGGGAATGTGGGACAGTATACTTCTATAGAGCTTGATTCATCAGGTAAAGTACACATCAGCTATTATGATGTTACCAATGCCGATCTCAAGTATGCCACCAACACTTACGGCTATTGGGCAACGACTGCTGTGGATACTAGCGGAAATGCAGGTCAATACACCTCTATAGAGCTTGACTCATCAGGCAAAGCGCAAATCTGCTATTATGATGTTACCAACGGTGACCTTAAGTATGCCGCAAATGTTGCCCAACCTACACCAACTCCTACGCCTACTGCAACATCCACGGCCACATCGACACCGACCTCCACAGTTACATCCACGGCTACGCTGACACCAACACCGACTTCCACGTCTACGGCTACACCCACAGTTACACCAACGCCCACTGCAACATCCACGCCAACAGCAACTTCCACACCCACTGCAACAGCTACGATTACGCCGACACCTACTCCTACACCTACTGCAACTTCCACGGTTACACCAACACCAATACCTATACCTTGCGAGGAGGCTACGAATATAGTAGCCGATCCATCTGAATTGACACTCGAGACAAAAGCGAGTGATACGATAATAGTTACAGTAACAGGGGAGGATGGCTGTCCTGTGGAAGGTGATTCGGTGAAGGCAAAGGTTAAAGGCTCTGGTAATGAATATATAAAAGTTTCGCCAAAAAAACAGGCAACAGACGCAAATGGCGAGGCGGTGTTTACCATTAAAGCGAAAAATAAGGCCGGTAATGCAATAGTTACATTCAAGGATGGAAGTCTGAGTACACAAGTAAAGGTAACAGTTGTGAAATAAAACAATACACACCAACAGGAGTTTTCTCCTCACGGTAATCCTATTCTATATCGGGGAATAAAAGGGATTACAAAAAGAGGCATTACGCCTTTTGACGTAATGCCTCTTTTATTTTACTGGTTCAGTCGTTCTCGATAGAACCCTTACCGGAATTCATAATTTATAAGAAATAGATTCGTGAATCGTATTAATATTAAACTATTATTGGTTTAATATTTAAACCCATTTGGAAAATGTTTGACTTGAGTTATAAAAACATTATACTTAGTTCAAGTGAGACTCATTATCAACTGATATTGTGGATTAATTTGAAAGTGTTAAATAATGCCTAAAGATGAATCGAATATGTATAAGATCGCCCTTGTTGGAAATCCAAATGTAGGGAAAAGTGTAATATTTGGCTTGTTAACTGGAAAGTATGTGACAGTATCAAACTATCCCGGGACTACGGTTGAGGTTTCCAAAGGGGTTTGTAAGGGATTAGCCGGTGGAATGGAGGTGATTGATACCCCTGGGGTAAATAGTCTAATTCCACTTTCGGAGGATGAGCGTGTTACACGTGATATGTTGTTGGTAGATTATGATAAGCGCGTTGTCCAGGTAGTGGATGCGAAGAATCTCAGCCGTGGTTTGCTGATTACCACACAACTTGCGGAGATGGGATTGCCTGTAGTGCTCACATTAAATATGTGGGATGAACTCCTGGATAGAGGGATGAATATTGATATAAATGCATTACAGAAAATATTGAATGTAGATATCGTAAAGGCTATTGCTACGCATAGAGTAGGGATAAATTCTTTATATAATTTAATACCATCCGCGAAGGTGCCTAATCTTCATATTGATTACGGGAATTTGATTGAGGAAGGTATTTCAGAGATTCAGAAAATATTACCCAATGATATGGTTGTGAATAAACGTGCATTGGCCATCATGCTTTTATCAGGTGATAATTCACTGGAAGAAAATTTGCATGATAAACTCCCAAAAAATTCCATTGAAGATATACAACGTGTTAGAGATGGTGTGCAGGCGCATTTTAGTAATCCATTAAGTTACGCGATTAATATCAAACGTGCAAATTTTGTGAAAACTTTGGTTGAGAGAGTTACTGCCATCAGTATAAAAGAAAGAAAAACCCATCCGTTTTTAAGATGTTTATTTTTTTATTTCCTGGCGCCATTGGCAGCTTTTTTCATGGGGTACAAACTCATGACATTGTTAATGTGTTTAATTTCATTCTGGCTTCCATCAGGAAATGTTTTGAATTTCATTGTACCGCTTGTCGCAGGAGGAATGTCATCGTTAGGGTTTTCATTGTATTTATATTTAGGAGAATATAATGCAAAGAGCGCTATCGCGGATGTATTAGGACGTATTACAATGCATCCGGTAGCTGCTTTTCCCATATTAGTTATTATTTTATGGATTATTTATAAACTGGTGGGTGAGTTTGGGGCGGGGACGTGTGTAGATTTTTTTGAAAATAAGATATTCGGCCGTTCTTTGGTAGCATCGGGTGGTTTTGACATATACATATATATCCCGTTTATCCAAAAGGAATACATTTTTACGCATATTAACTTTCAGGGATTTAATTATTATTTTGGGCTCCTAGCACAGAAATTGATAAGCAAAGACAATATTGTTTTTGAATTGTTTTTGAATGAACAATCGGGGTTAATACAGGTGGGACTTACATACGCAATAGCCATTGTGTTCCCTATTGTGGGATTCTTCTTTCTGGCGTTTGGCATTATGGAAGATAGTGGTTATCTCCCACGCCTTGCTGTAATGGTAGATAAGGTGTTTAAACGTATAGGATTGAATGGAAAGGCAATACTCCCAATGGTGCTGGGCCTGGGTTGTGACACCATGGCGACCATGACGACACGCATCCTCAACACTAAAAAAGAGCGGATTATTGCTACCTTGTTGCTTGCGTTAGCCATTCCATGTTCCGCACAACTTGGGGTTATTTCAAGCGTCTTGGGTAGAGTTCCTGGTATATATTTTGCTGCATATGTTTTTGTTATTTGTACGCAACTTCTCTTTGTTGGTTATTTGTCATCAAAAGTATTGCCTGGTGTTTCTTCTGATTTCTTAATGGAAATCCCACCTTTTCGTATGCCTAAATTATCAAACATTTTTATTAAAACATTTTATAGAATCCATTGGTTTTTAAAAGAGGCTGTGCCGTTATTTATGCTGGGTACCCTTGCATTATTTGTGGCGACGAAGCTAGGGGTACTGTCTTTTGTTGAAAGAATGGGATCGCCCATTATTAAAAATTTTTTGGGACTGCCTGTTGAAACTACGCAAGGTTTTATTCTGGGATTTTTAAGAAGGGATTATGGCGCTGTTAGTATCTTTAAAGCGCTTGAGGAAACGGGGGGAAGCAGCGGTATAGACCCCAAGCAGTTATTAGTTTCGCTGACGGTGATTACTCTATTTATCCCATGTCTTGCCAATTTTTTTGTAATGATCAAAGAGCAAGGGGTAAAGAATGCATTTTTAATGTTTGCATTTATATTGCCATACTCTATACTTATTGGTGGTATTTTAAGGATAATTTTACAACAGTTTTAATGGATGCAAATACGAGGAAAGATAATATCTATTTCTGGTGATATTGCGGAGGTATGTATTATTAAAGAAAATACTACATGTGGAAGTTGTTCTACATGCTTGAAAAAGATGGGTATACGAGACATTGTAAAAGTAGCAGCAATAAAAGGGATTCAAGTTGATCAAGAGGTAGTTCTTCGGAGAAATTTAAACTGGTTTGTTAGAAACAGGATCATGTTTATATTAATTGCTTTTGTGTTTGGTATTATAATAACAGAAGCAATGTCTACGGCAATATCGTTTGGTGCTTACAGGGGTGGAATAGATTTGTTAGGAGGGGGAGTATTAACCATAATATTGTTAGTTGTTTTATGGATCAAGAGACCACGATTTCCTTTTAGGATAGAGCGAGTAGAAGGAGGAAGGACTTAATTATGGCTGAATCCACTCAGGAAGAAATTCTGGAACTGATATGGACAATTGAAGAGGAGGAAAATGGAAAGGTTGAAAAAGAGTTATTAATAAAACGGGTAAATCTTCCTTCAGCAGAAAATGCATTGAAAGTGCTTATTCAGGAAGGTTATGTTAAAATAATTAATTCAAGGGCAGAGCTTACAAAAAAGGGTAGAGAAGATGCACGATTAATTATCAGAAGGCACAGACTTGCGGAAAGACTATTGAATGATGTGTTGGCCGTAAACGAAGAAACAATGGATTCTAGCGCATGCAAGTTTGAACATTTTCTGGATGAGGAAGTTACGACTAGTATATGCACGTTGTTAGGTCATCCACTAAGCTGTCCTCACGGGAAGGCTATTCCACCTGGAGATTGTTGTGAAAAGACGAGTAAAGAGATAAGGCCTGTTGTTATGCCACTAACAGATCTAAGGTCGGGAGATAAGGCAAAGGTGTCTTATATAGTGACAAAATATCATGAACGGTTAGACAGGCTTTCTTCTATGGGTTTATTGCCTGGCGTTCAAATCCGCCTGCATCAAAGGCAACCAACTTATATTATCCAGATGGGTGAGACTCAAATTGCCCTTGACAATGCTATTGCACGAGATATTTATGTCCGTCTAGTATAATACATTGTAATACACCGCTAAGGATTAATATAATTTACTTTACAAGCAATTTTAATTTATATAGATATTGTTTTTCTTTTGGCTTGACAATACCATACAGGTGTGATATTAATTTCCCTCCATGAAAACAATTCAAAATTCTCTATTTATAGTCTTTGTCATATCCGTTTTTTCTGCCTTGTCAAGTAGCGATGTTGTCACTAGTACTGGAATAACACATTCGATAGTATATGCAAATGACAAGCAGGCGTTACCATTACTATTAGCAAAAAAAGATGAAGACATAGTTGTTTACAAAAAAGACATTATTATTCGTTCTGATGAACTAAAATCAGAACCTAAAAGAAACCAGGAAGAATTCAAAACAGTTGAGAAACCGGAGGCAAAAAAACAGGAAACACTGGGTCTGGACATAATTGATAAATACATAAAAGAGGGTAAAAAATATGAAGCAAGAAATGCACTGTCTGATATTTTTATAAATAAAAAAATACCAGAAAAACAAAAAGAAATAAAAGAACAGCTAGATAGATTAAATGAAGACTTAATTTTTTCGCCTTCTCCATCTTCTGATGCTGTTATGTATACAGTTCAACCGGGCGATGTACTTGCACGAATTGCAAAACAATTTAACACAAATTATGAACTGATTATGAAAATTAACGGCAAAGCAACTACCAGACTAAATATAGGTGAAAAACTAAAGATACTGACCGGAAAGACAAAAATATTGGCTAGCAAAACTGACTTTACATTAACATTATTGCTGAACGATCATTATGTGAAGCAATATCGTATTGGTACTGGGAAGAATGATAAAACTCCTGTGGGCACATTTGAGGTAAAAAATAAGATTAAAGAACCTACCTGGTATTCTCCCAATGGTGGTGTATTCCCTTATGGACATCAAGAGAACATTCTTGGTACTAGATGGATCGGCTTTAAAGACAAACCTGATGTAATTGGCTATGGAATTCACGGCACAACATTGCCAGAAACAATAGGTACGGCATCGTCAAATGGTTGTGTTAGGATGATAAATGGTGAGGTGGAAGAACTATTTGATTTTGTGACATTAGATACTGAAATTATTATTCAAAGGTGATAATTTATGTATAGAAACGAACAATTAGAAAAATATTTGAAAGATGCAGCTTCTGGAACACCCACACCAGGCGGTGGAAGTGTGGCTGCTTTGGTTGGGGCATTAGCAACTACGATGTCTTCAATGCCAGCAAACTTTACAATTGGCAGGGAAAAATTTAAGCAGTATGATGCTCAACTTAAAAAGATACTTGAGGAATGCGAAAAGAGCAGAGAAACATTACTGTCCTTGATGGAAGAGGACATTAAGGTTTATGGTGAAGTTGGCAGGGCATATGCTTTGCCGAAATCAACTGAAAACGAAAAAAAGGTACGGTCTGAGGCAGTACAAAAGGCAACCATTATTGCTATGGAAGTACCGTTAAAGGTGACTATATGTTGTCTTTATGTGCTGGAACTAACAAGAGAATTGGTGGATATTGCAAATCCTAACCTAATTTCTGATGTTGGGGTGGCAGGCTTTTTGGCAGATGCTGCATTTCAATGTGCAAAATTAAATGTGGATATAAATCTTGCGACAATCAAGAATACAGGTCTTGTGGAAAAAGTCCAAAATGAGTTGAATCAGGCTGAAACGAAGGCAAAGACATTTTTCAAAGAGATACAAGAGCGAGTCCAGAAAAAAATAAAAGGGTAAACCACCTGCCGCTTCTAAGATAAATGCTATGGAATGGAAAATAAACAAGGGGTCTAAGGGATGTATCACTTGTAACAAGGAGTTTTGTGAAGAGGAGGAATATTATTCCGCTCTTTTTGATGAAAATAATAGTTTTATACGAAAAGATTTTTGTGTTTCATGTTGGAATGGAAGCAAAAACGGAGTTCTTTTTTCATTTTGGAAAACAAAGATACCAAAGAAAGATAAACCTGTTCAAAGGTTTGTAAACACAGATGTCTTCCTGGATATGTTTACCAGATTAGAGGGAAATAATGAAACACAACAAAAGAACCTAAGATATGTGATTGCGCTTTATTTAATACGGAAAAAAATATTTAAACTGAAATCTTTGAAAAAACAGGACGGAGAAGAGTTTATTATTTTATATTACCCAAAAGAAGAGCGTGAATTCAATGTTTTCAACCCAAATTTAAAAGAAGAAGAAATTGAGTCCATCACGTCAGAAATGAGTCAACTCTTAAACTATCCCTATCTTGAGCAGGAAGTCCTGGGTAATGCAGATTAAGTATTCAAAGATAATTTCCGTACTCAATTATTAAGCGCCTGGTGTGCTTGTAGGTGTATTAAAGCTACAGGTTTCACAATCCACAGCAATTCCGCGGTTTTTCCTTTCTTTTAAAGCCGATCTAATCTCTGTTACTTGCGTAGTGTCAACGATTATTTCTCTTTGTAACGCCAATAATTTGGTGCGAAATTGTCTTGTTTTTCTTATGCTTGGACATACCGTTTTCCTCATTCCAACAGGGCAAGTACCTACAATTTTCTTTTTGTTTATCTTAGTTACCATAACTAAACTCCTTTCTTAATTTAAATGCAAGGCTTATCATCATTTTCACGAATTAAATCCGGGACAAGGATTTTCAATGTCCCTTTTGCAGCAGATTGTTCTGCTTCCTTTTTGCTTTTACCCCATCCAATACCATACTCAGTACCCTTTATTAACACTATTACTTCAAATGACTTTCCATGGTCTGGCCCGATTTGTTGTAAGATACGGTAATTAGGTGTTACGTTGTGTTCTTTTTGACTGTACTGTTGAAGAATAGATTTATAATTCTTTTCGTGTTGATTCTTGCAGACTATATCTATTTCTTTCTTTAAATACTTCATTGTGAAATTGTAAGAGACCTCAAGACCTCCATCGAGATATATTGCGGCTATAACTGCTTCGAATACATTGGCAAGTATTGATTTTGGGAGGAAATCGCGATCACTTAAGCCTTTACCCACAGAAAGGAAATCCTTTAAATGTGCCTCAAGGCTAACCTTGGCGAGGGCTGGTTGGCTGACTACTACAGATTTTATTTTTGTTAGCTCTCCCTCGCTAAATTGAGGCAAGGTTTTATAAAGATAGTCTGAAATAATCATACCAAGAACAGCATCCCCCAAAAATTCTAGTCGCTCATTAGAGAAGTTATTTTCTAGTTTACAGGATGTGTGGGTCAACGCTTTTTCAAGTAATGAGGCATCGTTAAATGCATATCCTATTGCTAATTGACATTCCCTGAGTTTTTCTGAGTTTATGTTACTATTCGTTTGGAGTATCATTTTTTTGGAACTTTTTTTCCTTAAACAACATAGACTCTTCTATCGCGGTGTATTTTGTGGCGGCGTTAATTAGTTCGACCGCTGTACTACGCCTGAACGAGACAACTTCTACCCTACAGCCATGGGCTTTTAACATTTCCACAAGCGGAGCAAAGTCTCCGTCACCACTAACCAGCACCACTGTATCAAGCTTTGGTGCAATTGCGATGGAATCTATAGCAATACCCATATCCCAATCTCCTTTTGCAGTGCCGTCAGGCCGCAATCGAAGTTCCTTTGATTTGATCTCATATCCTAAACGACTTAATGCATCAGTAAAACTTGATTGGTCTACATCAGGTTTTTGTACTACATATGCAATTGCACGGATGAGATTTCTATCGCCTACAATTTCAAGTAAGAGCTTGCTATAATCAATTTTTGATTGGTGTAACGCTTTTGCTGAATAGAACATATTTTGGACATCAACAAATACTCCTATCCTTTGTTGAGAACCTTTTATTCGTCCACCCACCATATATATCTACCTTTCTAATGAATACTTAATACGATAAAGATTTAATATAAATACCTAAATTAAAATTTTGAATATAAACAACATTGAGAAAATTAGGTAGGTAAAATAAAATACTACATAAATTCAAAGAACGGTGGTAGCTATGACAAATAACGTCATAACATACCTTTTTGCAAAATATTAGAGCAATACAAATAATTATACAAATTATTTTAACAGTCTTTTATAGACAGTCAATTAAAAAAATGAAATAACTTAATTTTATTGACTCTTGGGACAAATTCTGATAAATTTATTTGAAAATATATAAATCTAAATGCTTTGTTGACAATAACTAAACATAAAATTGATAGAAAGCGTTAATTAACTTAAATTTGTTATGGATATAGACTCTTTAAGAAAAGAAATTGATGCGCTGGATTCAAAAATTGTGGAGTTACTCAACGAAAGGGCAAAAGTTGTATTAAAGATTGGTGAAATTAAAAAGCGAAACAAGGCACAAATATACGTCCCTAACAGGGAGCAAGAAGTATATTCACTAATTACATCACAAAATAAAGGGCCTTTGACTAATGAGTGTCTGATGTCAATATATCGAGAATTAATGGCAGGTTCCCTTGTGTTAGAAAAGGCAATCAAGGTATCTTACTTGGGTCCTGAAGGCACTTTTAGCTACTTTGCTGCCAAACAAAAGTTTGGATCATCGGTTGAGTATGTTCCTGTAAGGGGCATTGATGATGTTTTTAGAGATGTGGCAGGAGGTAGATGTGATTATGGAATTGTGCCTGTTGAAAATTCCACAGAGGGTGGAATAAGGGAAACATTGAACATATTTGTGGAATCCGACGTCAAGGTATGTGCCGAGATTTTTTTACCAATTCACCACTGCTTAATGGCAAATTGTGCTAAGGAAGATATTAAAAGAGTATACTCAAAACCACAGATTTTGTCTCAATGCAAAAATTGGTTGGCAAGTAATCTTCCTTATGCCGAGTTGATAGAAGTAAGTAGCAGTGCAGAAGCGGCTCGCATTGTTATGAATGCTTTAAAATCTGATAAAGATGGGCAATATTATGCAGTAATTGCCAACATTGAGATAGCACAGCAGTACGGGTTAAATATACTTTTTAAAAATATTGAAGACAATCCAAACAATATAACAAGGTTTTTTGTTTTAAGCAAAGAATACGGGGAGCCAAGCGGGAGGGACAGGACGGCTGTGATGTGCTATATAAAAAATCGTCCCGGTGCGTTATTAGAAATATTAGAGCCATTTAAAACCCATAGTATTAATCTAACAAATATTGAGTCATTGCCTACCAAAAAAAAGGCGTGGGAATATTGTTTTTATCTGGATTTTGAGGGATATGCATCTAATGAAACTGTTCAAAAGGCTCTCAAAGAGGTATCAAAAAAGTGTTTTGATATGAAAATTCTAGGTTCATTTCCGAAGTGTGATTGAGGGATTATAACTCGAAGCTAACGGTAAAAAAGCCTTTTATTGTGGGAAACTGGAAGATGAATCTCACACTTGAGGACGGAATGGAATTTGTTAAATTACTCAAGAGTAGTTTAAACAGGGAAAATGAGATTGTTTGTGGAATTTGTCCACCATTTGTCTTTTTGAGGGATATTTGCAGAGTTTTAGAGTCCAGCGGTATATTCGTGGCTGCGCAGAATATTCATAGTGATAAAAATGGTGCTTATACGGGTGAAGTTTCCGCCTTGATGGTAAAGGAAATCGGCTGTACACATGTACTTATAGGTCATTCAGAAAGACGGCACCTGTTTGGTGAAACAGATGCTTTTATAAATGCAAAAATAAAGGCGGCGCTATCAGTTAATTTAAAACCGATTTTATGTGTAGGGGAAAAGTTGAATGAAAGGGAGGAAGGAAAAACAGAATATGTAATCAAAAATCAATTAAAAGAGGATTTAAGGGGAATTAATGCCAATCAGGCGAAAGAACTTGTGATTGCTTATGAGCCTGTATGGGCAATTGGTACAGGAAAAACGGCGTTGCCTGAACAGGCTAATGAAGTCCATTTGTTTATCAGAACATTTTTAACAGCTGAATATGGTAAAGACATTGCAAATAGTTTGTATATTCAATACGGGGGAAGTGTCAAACCAGAAAATGCAGGGGAGTTGATGGCACAACCAGCAATTGACGGACTTTTGGTTGGTGGCGCAAGTATTAAATTAGAATCATTTTTGAAAATTATTGAGGCAGCATCAAGTAATTAGTGTTTTTAGTAATTATTTTTTTAATTTTGGGAGAGTTACATGGTAAAGGCTGAAAAGGCATTT
This sequence comes from Planctomycetes bacterium GWA2_39_15, assembly GCA_001824485.1. GTDB lineage: Bacteria > Planctomycetota > Brocadiia > Brocadiales > Brocadiaceae > 2-12-FULL-39-13. The sequence goes on from MHXP01000164.1 coordinate 18,765, forward strand.
AAGTGGGGGATTGCAATCGTTGTTATCTTCGGAATATTAAATGCATTCTATTTTTTAAATTTAATCGTTGCATTAAAGATTGCATTACCCGTTTTATGTGTGTTTTTGATTGGGTCTATTTTATTACAATCAGGCAAAGGTGGCGGATTAGCGGCTATTGGTGGTTTGGGAGACCAATCTGCCTTTGGCACGAGAACCAGCACATTCTTAACTAAAGTTACTTATCTTATAGGTGCCGCATTTATTGTTACCACCATATTTTTGTTTAAACTATCCATTCCAACGAAAACATTAAGTACCGTTGTTACAGAGGAGATTCCTGCAGAACACCATGCTCACGAACACGAGCAGACTGCGCACGAAGGAGAGCATAAACATGGTGACGTTCCTCATGCAGAAGGGCAAAGTAGTAATGTATCTAATGTTGGTATGCAGAATGTAGCTAAAGAACAGACGGACAAGTAGGCACAGGAAAGTCCGCATCATCAGGAAGTAATGAAAGATGTTGCATCTCAAGGGCAGTCGGCAGGAATGTGTCCTGTTGAGGAGGGAAAACAGGTAATGAGTGTTGCAGAAAAACCTCCAGTCGAAACACAGAAATAAACAGGCAAAAAGCCAAACAATAAGTGAACTAATGTAAATGAGTTCATCTCAGGGTGTATATAAAGAGCAAAAAAATACAGACGAGAAGTGGAGAGATTCGGATTACAAACATCTCAACTTCTCAACCCCTTAACCTCCAGACGTATATCTTTGTTATTATCCGTATTCTCTGTGGTGAGATAAATATTATATTTCGGTGACCTTGATGCTTAAAAGTATGACAGGGTTTGGCGCCGCTGAATACAAAGATGACGAACGTAATATGCGCGTAGAACTACGTTCGGTCAACAACCGTTTCTTAAAGATAGAATCACGGCTACCAGACATATTACAACCCTTTGAAAGTGATATTGAGCGTCCAATCAAAGAGAAAATTGCAAGAGGCACAATCCTTTTAAACGTAAATTATCAATCACTCCGACATGAACCAGAGTACATGCTGGACAGCAATAGATTAAAAGAATATTATCATTTGTTAAATGGCATCAAAAAGGAAATCGGTTCCAGAGAGAAAATATCTGTTAACTCTTTAATGCTGCTTCCGGGTGTCCTGCAAAAAGGGAAAAACAGTCAGGAAGATAAGGACATACTATTATCCAGATGTATTCCCCTTGTAAATGAAGCATTGGGAAAAATGCTGGAAATGCGTGCGGTCGAAGGAAAACATCTCGCAAAGGACATCGAACAAAGAAAAGAGTTTATTATTTCCGCTCTGAACAAGATTGAAGCTATGGCACCATTGGTCGTTCAGGAATACAGTAAACGTTTGCGAAGCAGGGTTGAATCTTTATTGAGCGGAACAGGCGTAGAATTAACGGATAGCAATTTGTGCCGTGAAATTGCCATCTTTGCAGACCGATGCGACATCACCGAAGAAATC
>MHXP01000165.1:0-3111 GCA_001824485.1 Planctomycetes bacterium GWA2_39_15
CGTCTTTGAGGAACGTGCTGAACGATTTATAAAATTGGCAAAAGAACGTGAGCCAATTAAACAAGAGCTTCGGATTGGCGTTGTAGGCATACCGCCGATATGTGAAGACCTATACTTGTTTCTTTCTTCTGTTGGAGCTCACGTTGTGTTCAATGAGATTCAGAGGCAGTTTAGCATGCCATATCACACAAAAACTTTGGTTGAGCAGTACAGCGAGTATACTTATCCATACGACATATTTTCGCGCATAGAAGATATTCAGCAGGAAATCAAGCGTCGTAATATAAAGGGGCTTATCCATTATGTCCAGAGTTTCTGCCACCGTCACATCCACGACAGTATTATTAGAAAACATATCAAGTTACCGATTCTCACGCTGGATTGCGACCGTCCGGGACGATTAGACGGAGCGATGAAGACCCGCATCGAGGCGTTTGTAGAGATGTTGAAATATAGTGAACCAGAAACATTTGTAGAATTTGGACAACATGAACATAGAGAACGGTAACCATACTAGACGAAATCAGAAAGCAATTATTGTGTTGACTAATGTAAAATATTTGATAAAAACGGTAAGATTAGTATACTTGATTTAACGATCAACTTGGTTTAACATCCTTGGTGGGATACAAAAATTCTTTGTTAAACATTTTACCAAAAGAGGAGGACGGAAAATGAAGAGATTATGGCTTTTTTTAATAATCATATTGTATGTGCCAGGCATTTCTTATGCACAACAAATAAATTTAGGAGAAGGTGTTGGCAGTTCGATAGGAGATGCAACACTTAGCATTGTAAGTGCAAGCGAGGCGGTATCAAATATAAAATTAACTACTGGCAACTATTCTGTATCAGGAAAGGTTACTGATAAAAAAAATAACAAACCTCTAGCGGGAGTTTTAGTTAATCTAAGTGATAATATAACAACAGCAACTTACACTGATAGTAAGGGAAGGTATGCTTTTTCGTATTTAGACAGTGGCGATTATACAGTTACACCCACGCTGGAAGGCTATGAATTTAAGCCAAATTTCCGGGACTTAACAATAACAACAGTGGATCAGAGTAAAGTTAATTTCAAAGCCAGAAAAGTAAAAAGTCCTCTTTTGAAGGAGAATGTCTCGATAACCTCATCACCTATGTTGTACATCCAAAAAGATGTTGTAACATCGGGTTGGCCTTATGGGGAACCGGATGCAGAAGGTTATTTTTTAATGGAAGGATATAAAATGAGACTTTATGATGTCGAAGATAATATCCTTACTAATATGCCGGACGAATCTAGCGCTGTTGTAAAGATCGAGGTCAAGGTGGAAGAGCAGTATACAGATGGGTCCGTTAATGGCTCTATTTTTGCGGATACCTCATTTTCAATTGATGGTCCAAGCTATCCATTGGTTTTCAATGGGACACTTAACCTTACAATGGCTTCAGATGAATTTGGTACACTCAATGGGACTGTTGAGATACAGGACTGTGTGATAGATGATGGAGAAACCTTCTTTTCGTCGGGGAGTATGTATGTTACTACAAAAGGTTCTATTTCTGATGCTCAGGGTCTGCCTGTTGGTTTTACTGTAACACATTCTACAAGTGGTACACTGAATGTAACTGGTGATGCATTTCAGGGGACGCTTTCTTTAACTTACAATGTAGTAGGTTCTCCAGTACCGGTTAGTGCTACGGTCCCTATGACACTAACTGTCAATGCGGATGGACATGGATCTTATTCCACCGATGACCCGTACGTAGGAAGCGGCACTTTTTAATAACTTCAGTGTTCAGAAATTTTAAAATAATCAGTCGCCAAATCACCGATAAAATATCCGTAGGGGCAGGTTTGAAACTGCCCCTGCATGTTTTTAATTACTGACCATCCTGCCGATAACTCTGAAAACTACGAGGATCATACCGACAGAAAAGAAGAATATAGTCACAAAGGTTAGAGGAATGCTGGGATTGTTTTTGACGTTTACGAGGACGCCTGGCACGGAATTAATGTCCGCAAATGTAATCTTTGATCCATTGATTTCCTTTGCATTATTCTCTCCGATAGGCAGAAAGGTCTGTTGGGTTTCATTTTTGTCTGTAGTAGAAATTAGTTTTACTACGGGATAGCGATATTGTGGCGGCATGTATAAATCAGCGACGCTTATTCTGCCATTATTCACATTAAATTTTTCATCAATCTTCAGATTACAGGTGCGATCGTCTATCTTGAGAACTACGCCTGATGCAATCCAGCCATAATCACGCATGAGGATTTCAAGTATTCCGTGCTTTAGAAGAACGGGATTGTTGTATCCGAGTGTGTCTGATAATTCAACTCCATCCTTTCTAACAGTAACAAATGCCGTAATCTTTTTAGGCATTCCGTTTGGATAAGAACTTGTTTTAAGGTCTGTAACCTTCATTTCAACGCCGCCCAAATCAGTCCAGGCATCTGCTACGGATACAGGCGGTTCCGTTGTTGAATATAGCCCGCCTATAAGATGTGCAATTAAAGTGATTACAAACCCAATGTGTACAATGGATGCCCCGTACAGAGGGATTTTTTTTATGCCACGTTTTACCTTTCTGATAATGGAATCAAGTGTGCACAAAAAGGCATTGATGCCGTAGAGAATACAGGCCAAAAATAAAAGATAAAACCATAAGTGAATTGGTTTCTTGTGGTTGAAAAAGAATGAAATATCTTCGCCCGAAAGTCCGATATACTGGTTGGGTTGGTAGTTCATAATAAGGCTGCCTATAATAAGCAAGCCGGTTACAGTAAACCCAACGATAATACCCATTTTTTGTGATTTAAAAATATTGTAAATTATTTTCATTTAGAATGCCTAACATGAACAAGTCGAATTAAAACACTTTAATTATCTAAAACTATGAGAACTGCCAATAAGAAAACTGGTGCCTACATAAGTCATTAATAATATTATAAATCCTAAAATAGCCATAGGCGGTTTGAATCGCTTTGCTTCCGGCCAGTAATCAAGGTGCAGGCATGTGGCGTAGAAAAACCATATAATAACAGACCAGACCACCTTGGCGTCCCAGAGGAAATATGATCCCCATGCAACATATCCCCATAGTCCTCCAAAGATCATTGAT
>MHXP01000165.1:3125-8291 GCA_001824485.1 Planctomycetes bacterium GWA2_39_15
GCGTAACAAAAGAACGACAATGGAACGTGCAATATGTACCAGATAGTGAGCATAAGTGGAGGGGCATAACTTAACCCTTTTGGAAAAATTGCGGCTGCTACAAAGAAACCATATCCAATGGCGAATAAAGTCATGCGATAGATATGGCTTTCTGTTCTGGCATAAATGAGCAGTATGATAAATGTAGCGACGGCGAAGGCGTTAAAGGATTCATACTTGTTGGTTAAAGGGAAGTACTCTATTGATATGCCGCGTATTGTTATAGTTGCAAGGTGAAGGATAACGAATCCCAATAAAATAGGGAATCGCAGTTTCCATCGTGTAAATCCCAGTATCCAGTATGCTGAATAAGCGCCAAAGCAAATCCAGTATAAGATTACGGATATTTGATTGAGAAAATGAGCCGTGTCCATTAGTAATAGTTTAACGTTAGAGCATACAAAAGATGTGGAGGAGGTAAAAAAGATAGGCGGGAAGTTGTGAGTTATAACCTCTCAGCTTCTCGCCCAATTAATCTTGATACTGCATTTTCCGCGGTGAGATTAACTGACATTCGTTATTGTAAAGTAATCTCTATTTTTGCCTTTTCCCGTAAATCTTTAATCAGATTATTCATTTCAATGGCGGTTAATTGTTCACGTACCCTTTCTTTTACCTCGCTGAAACTCACATCCTTAGCGGGAGTGCGAGCTATAACCTTTATCAAGTGGTATCCAAATTCTGTCTTGACAGGATCGCTGAGCTTACCTACCTCCATGGAAAAAGCAGCATTGGCAAATGTTTCTACCATAACGCCGTGCCTTGGGAATGAGCCTAAATCGCCGCCAGTTTTTCCTGTCGGGCAGTCAGAATACTTTTTCGCTAATTCGGCAAAATCAGCTCCATCGTCAAGTTCTTTCCTGATGGAATCAATCTTTGCCTTTGCCTTATCCAGTTCATCCTGTGTCTTCATTCCCTTTGTGTCTACAAGTATATGGCTCGCCGTTACAGATTCACCATTAAAAGTACTAATGTTTTTCATGAAATAATCTTCCAATTTTTTATCGTCAACACTTTTGGATACGAAGTTTTCTATCGCTCCCGACATGTTGATAGCAGTTTTCAATTCATCAATATTGCTACCCTGAAGTTCCAGAAATTGTTCTAATGTTTTTTCTTTTGTTGCAGGATTCTTTTTGATGTTCTCCCGCATTTTGGCAATTTCCTGTTCAACTTTTTCGCTTGGGAAGCTCAATTTATTTTCTGTGACAAATTGTCTCAGCAAACATTGCGCGACAAGTTGTTCAGTGATTTGTTGTTCCATAGAAGGCAATGCGGCTGGATTTACGTGGTTTTTAAAACGGTCTAAAATATTATCCAAATCTTTGCGAGAAATTTTTTCGTTATTAACTGTGGCGATTACTTTGGTAGGATCGGCTTTTTCCTTCTTGCCGTGGACGCCGCTCATACCGTGTCCGCCACCTTCTGTTTCCATTCCTAACCCATGCATTTTTTCCTTGTCTTCTTTATTAAAGTCGACGTTCTTGTGTGTTTTTGCAAAGTCTTCGCTTGTTTGGCTGCCTAATTGAGTGACACCCTGTTCATTTTTCCCACAGCCAAAAATACTGAGAGACAATGCTAAGAAACTTGGAAAAAACATGAAAACGGTAATTCTTTTCAACATAACTACTCCTTAATTAAATATGACTTTAGCTAGATACAAATAAAAAATATATTACATGGAGGTATGCGAGGTATGCTTTCTTCCATAATAATTCGTGATACGTTTTAGGGGGTCTTCCTTCAGGTTTGAAATGTAGTCCAATGCGATATTAATGATAAAGTGAATAGAAATCCCAGGGTTCTTTGTGTTTGTTTGCTTTAATGCCACATAAATTCCAGAGGTAATATCCGTTATCATTTTTGTTTACGCATAAGAAATTTTGAAAGTATGACATTCATAATTAATGCTTATAAACAAAGCACAAGTCGAATAAGTTCCATATCGCAAGATTTTGTTTCACATTATGTCTTTTAATGTGTTGCTTTTTCAGGACGATCTTTATTGCGCCGTTAAATGGGCGAGGTGGGAGTCGAACCCACACAACCTTTAACGGTCAAAGGATTTTAAGTCCTTCGTGTCTGCCATTCCACCACTCGCCCAACGGTATTAATCTAGCCACGAATTTACACGAATAGGCACAAATGAAAAGAAAAACACAAACACCTTAAGGAGAAAGGGAGAAGTGGAAGAAGTGGGAGAAATTGAGACAAAAATTTTACATTAGTTATTTCCCTCAAATATTCCCCTTTTCGTCATAATTCTTTATTCGTGTAAATTCGTGTCCATTCGCAGCAAATATCCTTTTAAAAAAGGCGGCACTGGGATTCGAACCCAGGATAACGGTTTTGCAAACCGTGGCCTTAGTCCACTTGGCGATGCCGCCGAATTTAATTATAGAATAAAAATTTTATAATACCATCATAATAAATATAAGGCAAGATGTTTTTAAACTGCCAAAAGTGCTTTACATGCTTTTGCGTTTCGTTGTTTCTAGCCCGGTTTGTAAAATTACAAAAGAACTGTTTTTGAAATCTGTCATAGTTCTTGGGCTTGACAAACCAAATAAGTAAGGTCTTTTTTCGCCGTCCTTTTCGGAAACAAGTATGCGATCCCTTGATAAAGTAAGTAGATATTGCACAAGTGCGTCCAGCTCTCTTTCAGAAAACTTATCAAAGCCGGGCATCTTATTTCTTGCGCCATAGAATTTGAGGTCTGCAGGGTTTCTGATAAACTCCTTTAACCATGTCTCTGACAAATATCCCGTCAAATTTGGCGCCATCTTTTTTGCATCTTTGTCACCAAATGGATGACATATAACACAATTCCCCTTTAATACGAGATCTTTTCCACTCTCTATGCGATCATTATTTTTGTTTAATAAATCGCCAGACTGACTTAACAAAAATTCAGTCATGTCCAGCAATGATTCATAGGGGAGTGATACAGGCGGCATTACACCTGATTCCTTAAAATATTTTGCGTCTTTAGGATTCTTTAGCAGTCCTGATACCCATTCTCTTGATCCAAAATTAGTAAAATCTGGTCCATTTTCACCTCCATCACCCTTTAGCTTATGGCAGCCAACACAACCTTCTTTAAAAATCTTTTCGCCAAGAAACACAGGATCGTTAAGAAAGATTGACGTGCCACCCTGAGGTGGTATGCCTCTGGCAGCCAGTTTCATAGCCCTGGCGGCCTGCTTCTCCAAATCTTCTTTTTGATGTTGAATATGTATGTCATGGCTATCATGATAGACAGCAATAGTTGTTAGAGCAACAACAGCTACCAGCCCTGAAAACACGGCGCTGAAAAAGGGTATCCTTTTTGATGGATATTTCGACGGGTTTATATCAATAAATGGCAAAACAAACAGGAATATTACTGCCAGAGTCGGAATAATTACTGTGCCTACGATTAAAAAATTGCCCTGGCAATATTTTAAAAGCTCGAACAAGAACAGGAAGTACCACTCCGGCCTGGCAAGGAAGTTGGATGCTGGGTCTGCTGGCGCCAGAAGTTCGGCTCCTCCATTCCAGAAAACCCATCCGGCTATTATTGCATACATTCCTATTGCAAATACAACATCTTTAAATATCTGGTCTGGCCAGAATGGGTCAACGCGGTTTTTCAATACCTCCTCGCTTGTCTTCCAATAGGGAGTTACACCATGTTTGCGAAAAAGCAATATATGGATAAAAAGGAAAAAGAGAAGCGAAATGGGTAACAAAAATGTATGAATAGCGTAAAAGCGGGTGAGCGTAAAGTTCCCATAATCAGAACCGCCCTGATGTATTATCTTTATATAATCACCAATTATCGGGATAGTTCCAATGATGTTTGTGGCAACCTGTGTAGCCCAGTAGCCCTTTTGATCCCATGGAAGGAGATACCCGGTTAAACCGAAACCCATCAGGAACAAAAGAAGAATTACCCCTGAAATCCAGTTTAGCTCACGCGGTTTTTTGTAAGCGCCGAAGATGAAAACCTGGAACATATGAACGATAGCCAAGATAATCATGGCGCTTGAACCAAAATGATGCAAGCCGCGCACAAACCAGCCAAAGGAAGTTTTTTCCTGAATATAATAGACGCTTCCCCATGCTGATGTTGATGATGGCGAGTAAAAACCTGCCATTATTATTCCAGTAACTACCTGGAGGATGAAAAGAAATACAAGCCCGCTTCCAAAGACGTACGACCACTTGGCTCCGCCGTGTACCGGCTCATCCAGCGCTACTTTCAGAAAATTACTTAAACCCGTTCTATCTTCTATCCATTCACGAAATTTATTTGCCATAGATTATTAACTTACCTCAGAAATATTTTATAGCTTTATTTTGCAAATTTGCTTTTTAGAAAGACTGGTTTATGCAAATTTTCTATATCTTACTAAGACGTTATTATTTTCGATTTTTGTGTCAAATGCATAAAGGTCACGTGGGGAGGGCCCTGAAATTTTCCTGCCATTTACGTCAAAGACACCTCCATGACATGGACACAAAAATTGATTTACATCTGCTCCCCAGTCTATACCACAGCCAAGGTGTGGACAATTTGTAGAGAATACATTTAACGTATTATCTTCCCGTCTCACTACCCATACAGACCCCATGACCAATCCTTCAAAAATATTCCAAGCGTCAATCTTCGAAGATGTGATGGTCGTCTTTTTGGGAACGCCAATAGGGAAATCATCCAACTTACCAATATTGATAAAGTCTTCAGTTCCGTAAACAGTTTCTTCCAACCATGGATGTACCGCCAATCCAACAATTGGTGCCGCCACACCGGCTGCTAGAGTACCCCCTATTGCATACGATGCAATTTTTAGAAATTTTCTTCTGCTGTTTTCCACTTTTTTACTTCTCTCCATTGAAAATATTTAATAAACGACTATTTTTATCTCTTAATTATACGTTCAGGATATAGATTAATTTTTGCTTTCCTGTAAGTGAGATAAAACGAAGCGTACCCAAAAAATGATAAAGATGGATTCAGTTTGCGAAACCCATCCTACTAATAATTAAAAGTAGGAATTCTATAAATTTTTAGTCTAAAAATAAAGTCAATTTTTGAAAAACAATCTAGCTTAAAGATAATTCAAATGCAATGTCCACCTCGTT
>MHXP01000166.1 GCA_001824485.1 Planctomycetes bacterium GWA2_39_15
CTGCAACTGGGAAGGAAGAATCACACAGTATCAGTTGTTACGGACCAGTGCGGAAGCCCAACATATACTGCTGACTTGTCGTATGCAATACAAAATATTATCCAGCTGGATTTTCAGGGATTGTATCATGTGACGAATGCAGGAAATTGTTCGCGCTTTGAATGGGCAAGGAAGATTTTTAAATTAACGGGTAATCGGGTATCGGTAATTCCTTTGAAGACCTCGGATTACAAGCGGGTTGCCAGAGTTCCGCAAAACTCTTCCCTGAACTGCACAAAATATACTAAGGCTACCGGGCAAAGCATGCGACCATGGCAGGAGGCTTTAGAAGATTATCTTGACACTGTGTGACTATTAGCCACGAATTGCACGAAGATATACGAACGAAAAGCTTGAAATACGAATAGCTCAGGATTTGTGGTTATAATTCGTTCTATTAAAGTTCAATGCCTAGATAAGTGTGATAGCATTTGGATGTCAATATTTAGCCTGTGTTATCGGCTGTTGCTGGCGTTTTTTTTGAAAATCAAGAAGCAAGACCCGACCCTATACTCCTATGAATGAAAACCACCAGAGGCTAATCCCGGTCGGCTCTATGGCTTTGTTGGCACTGTCTTTTTCCTTTCTAAGATAAATGCCTTAACCTGTTCAATTGTATGTGGCGGGGTGCTCATGTGAACAATAGCGTGGCAGTTAGGACAAACGGGTCGTAAATCCTGAATTGGATCAACTTGGTATTCAGTGTTGATTTCCGATAGTTAACGCAAATGATGAACATGGATATGCCCTTGAGCAATTTCCCCGTATACATCCGCCAAGTTAATATCACACACTGAACACGTGCACCCGTAATGTAAAATGCACTTTTCACGCGCGATAGCATTTCGTTCGTATGCGTTGACTGATATTGAGCGGACTGCTCCTTCGTAAAGACGTGTCGGTTCTGTAATTTCTTCTGGAATAGTTATTTGATTTCCGTTAGTCCATCTCAACTTTTCTATTGCTTGTGCGACCTCTGGCCGCATGATCCAAAGCCAATACCTTCCTGGTTTCTTAAGTTCGGCGAGTATATAAACGGCGTCCGCTCCCTGTGATTCCTCAGCCGTGGGGTCCCAGCCGAACGCATTTCCGACGAGCCGTCCCAATTTGCCGTAGTGCAGATTTGCTGCATTATGATTGTGATATCCCATTGCCTTTGCCATCTGCGATGCCGTCATTGTTCTATCTGGCGCATAATAATGTGCTTGGATCATTTTGATATGATGCGGTGAGATATTGAGATTGCGGAGTGCAGTTATATAATCTTCTGTCTTATATTTATTTTTCATTTATTAGTGCCAACGGCGGAATTGAGTGGCAACCGCAGTCGGCGCGTAATGGGCGAACGCAAACGTTCGCCTGATTCGCGCCGGCAAAGCGACAGCCCGAAGGGGTTATCCGCTCGAATGACTTGTTATAACAAGTTCTTTATTTCGTTAACATCAAGTAGCCTTGAGGAGTGATAAACTGTAAGTATCTCTACTAAATCGCCTCTTATTCTATAAATTATTCTGTAATTACCAATAATTACTTCTCTGATTTCTTTACGATTTAATTCTGGCATAACTCGTCCAGATTCAGGAAATAACTCTAAACGGTCCACTGCCTCAAAAACTTTTATTGTAAACATCCGTGCGTAATAGCTTGAGTCCCTTGTAATAAAATTTGCTATGGCTTCAATATCTTCTAAAGATTGAGGAGACCATTTTATTTTAGCCATTTTTTCATTTTCTCTTTTGCTTCCTCATGAGAAATACATTCGCCTTCATCTGCCTGTTTAATGCCTTTTTCAATTTTTGCAAGTAAATATAATCTTTCCATTGCTTCTTCAACTGTAGTCTTCTCTGGTAAGTCACGTAAACTGTTTATTATCTTTTTCTTATCTAAAGCAAACATTTTCGCACCTCCTCTTTTTTGTTTTTGTTATAACTTATAATTAGACTGCCTAATTAATATATTCTTTTACCCAATATGAGCAAACTAAAACTTCTCATTTCTGATCATTATTTGAAAATTACCTTACCACAATCCGGTAAATATAATCAATAAGATTTCTATATTCTGTGAAAAATTCCATAGAATTTATTGATAAACTGCTTGTTTTTGTCAAACGATTTTTCATGCTTTTTGGCTTCTTTCCGTAATCCAGCGATAGTCTTGGAATTGTCTTGAGAATATGGAGTGAAAATCTTATATTCAATGTCTTGGAATTTCGATAAATGAGATTCTTTGGTCGTTCCACTCCCGCAGAATGACAAAAACAATGATTCTAAATTAGCCACAGCGCACACCGGGAACACAGATAAAAAAATTATCTGAGAAATCCCTGTGACCTCTGTGGTTATTATATTTTTATAAATAAACTATGAAGAAATCCATTATTGCACGTGGCATACGGGTGCATAATTTAAAAAATATTAATATTGAAATTCCCCATAAAAAACTAATCGTGATCACAGGGGTCAGCGGGTCGGGTAAGTCCAGCCTTGCGTTCGATACGCTTTTTGCAGAAGGGCAAAGGCGGTATGTGGAATCTTTTTCAGCTTATGCACGCCAATTTTTAGAAAAGATGGACAAGCCCGATGTAGACCACATTGAAGGAATTCCGCCTGCAATAGCCATCCAGCAGAAGAACCCTGTCAAAAACAGGCGTTCAACTGTTGGGACTGCCACAGAGATTAACGACTACCTGAGATTGTTGTTTGCACGGATTGGCAAGACTTACTGCCGTGCCTGCAAACGGCATGTGCAGATAGATACTGTACCTCAGATTGTTGAAACTGTCCTTTCGTTGCCTGAAGGCACAAGATTCATGGTTACATTCCCCATCACCGTCAGCCAGAAAGTTTCGAGTCAAAATCAAATCAATCTCCTCAAGGAACGCGGATTGGTGAGGGTACTGGCTGATAATGCCATCATTGACATTACTTCCGAAGTATCTGACATTGATATTCATTCCGCAAAGTCTGTTTATGGAATTATAGACAGGTTGGTAGTTAAAGATGTAATTAAAGAACGCCTTGTGGATGCCCTGGAGTCCGCATATCGTCTGGGCAATGGGCATTTAAGTGTTGTATTTAATATTCAGGATACGTCTGCCAAAAAAGCTGTTTATGTGCAGGGGCTTCCTATGGATATTCAGGATTCCCGATGGATTGAACTTAAATACAGCAAACACTTCTTTTGCAGTTATTGTAATATTGAGTATCCAGAGCCTGTTCCTGCGCTATTTTCATTTAACAATCCGATAGGAGCCTGTTCCAAGTGTAATGGCTTTGGACACACGATTGATATTGATATGGATGCAGTTGTGCCGGACAAAGAAAAGACGCTGAGCGATGGGGCTATTGCTCCGTGGAATACGCCTACATACTATACAATGTATGAATCGCTTAAGAAGTCATCCTCTAAGTACAATATTCCTTTAAATGTCCCTTTTCGCAAGCTGACTAAAGAACAGGTTGGACTAATTCTCGAAGGCACGGAAGATTTTTGTGGTATCTACGATTTTTTTAAATGGCTGGAACAAAAAAAATATAAGATGCACATCCGTGTTTTTCTGAGTAAATACAGGGGCTACACCTTATGCTCGTCCTGTAATGGGAAACGTTTAAGAGATCAGGTTTTAAATATTTTGATTAACCATAAAAACATTGCGGATATTTGTGCAATGACGATTGATGAGACTTGCAAATTCTTCGCTGAACTTCAGCTTACTGATTATGAAAAGAACATTGCCCATTTGCTGCTACAGGAAATTAAAAAGCGATTAGACTATATGGTCAAAGTAGGCTTGGGATACATTACCCTCGACCGTATGACTCGCACACTTTCCGGGGGAGAGGCTCAAAGGGTTAATCTTACAACGTCGTTGGGTTCTTCGCTGGTAAACACCCTTTACATTCTGGATGAACCAAGCATTGGACTCCACGCAAGGGACACTGATAGATTAATACAGATACTAGAACGATTGCGCGATATTGGGAACACAGTTATTGTTGTTGAGCATGATAAAGAGGTCATCGGTGCAGCCGATGAGATTATAGACTTGGGGCCCGGAGCGGGTGAAAATGGGGGCGTACTTGTTTATCAGGGTTCATTGGAGGATTTACCAGCCAATAACGGCTCTCTTACTGGACAGTATTTGAAAGGTGATAAAGCAATTAAAACCCCTTCTAAACGGAGGAAACCCACCGGCAAGGCGATTATATTAAAGGGTGCCTCACAAAATAATCTGAAAGGCATAGATGTTACATTTCCGCTTAATATGCTGATTTGCGTAACAGGCGTTTCGGGGTCAGGAAAAAGTACGCTCATACAGGATACACTTTACGGGGCAATTAAGAAAAAAATGGGAGGGTACACAGGAGTTGTTGGAAAATTTGAAAGTATACATGGTATTCAGTTAATTAACGACGTTATGCTTGTAGATCAATCTCCCATAGGGCGCACCCCTCGTTCTAATCCTGCTACGTATGTAAAGGTGTTTGATGAGATTCGAAGACTCTTCTCGTCAACCATGGATGCAAAGAGGCACAATCTGAATATCAGTTCTTTTTCGTTCAATGTCTCTGGCGGGAGGTGTGAACATTGCGAGGGTGCTGGCTACAACCGGGTTGATATGCAATTTCTTGCAGACGTCTATGTCACGTGCGACAAGTGTAACGGGAAACGATTCAACAAAAGGGTGCTTGATGTAAAATATAAGAACAAAAACATAAATGAAATACTTGAAATGACCGTAGATGAAGCCATTTCCTTTTTCCACGATTCTGTGCGCATTACAAAGGGGTTGAAATTCCTTCAAGATACCGGGTTGGGCTATTTAAGGTTAGGACAGCCTGCCACTACTTTATCGGGAGGCGAGGCGCAACGACTAAAGATTGCCGCTTATATGGCTCAGGAAAGCGCAGATGAGATGCTCTTTATTTTTGACGAACCTACTGTCGGTCTGCATATGGATGATATTCAGAAATTGCTTACCTGCTTTCAAAAATTGGTTGAAGGAGGGCACTCTTTAATTGTTGTAGAACATAACATGGATATTATTAAATCTGCAGATTACATTATTGACTTGGGTCCTGAGGGT
>MHXP01000167.1 GCA_001824485.1 Planctomycetes bacterium GWA2_39_15
AAAGTTTTTGTGTGATATGGCATGCTAAACTGCCTCTGAATCTCATTAAAAACAGCATGGGCGCCAAGAGAACCAAGAAACGAATAGAGGTCTTCACATATTGGCGGTATGCCTATAACGCCAATCCGAAGCTCTTGTTTAATTGGCTCACGTTCTTTTGCCAATTTTATAAATCGTTCAGCACGTTCCTCAAAGACGGTATAATCCCCCATCAAATCGCTTGCAGACACCGTCCAGATGTGGTTCTCCTCCCCAGTTACCTTATTCTCTACCCATGTGAGTCTGTCAATTTCATGCACCTTTGCCCGAACTGCGTCAAGGCGTTTCTTCATATCTTCTGCCTTTGAATAATCTACTCCCAGATTATCGGCAAGCATCACCAATTGATCATGCAAAAATGTCCTGTCAGTCTTTGAGTGTGGATATGCAAAGGGAACTGTTTCAATTCCATCCGACTGGAAAACCTCCATCAGCGCCTGATTATTACTGCAATCTCCCTGAATGACACTGATAACCTTCTTGATATGATATTTCCTGGTAGCCGAATAGATGCCCTTGATCCAGGCACAGGTATTTCTCGGGAGACCAGCCGATTCGGCATCTTCAACCATTTTGTAAGAAGACGGGTCGCAGACAAAAATGTTATTCAGGTCTATCGGTATGTACCCCGCAGCGAAGACGATCTCAATGGGAATAGTTGATGTAATCCCAATAATCCTATCCACCGGGAGGTCTTCCATAATGGGGAGTGTAGGAAGCAGATTGTCATTGAATTTTAGAGCCATGAAAAAATTATAACAACAACAGCCGGAAAATAAAACCGTATTTAATTCGTTCGTATTTGAGAATTATAGTAATAGTTCACTGCAAAGGATACTGATGACGCAGAGTTACAATCCCCCAAATCCCACTTTCTTAATGGGGACTTATGGAATTCCCCCCTTAGAAAAGTTTGCTATAATGTAGAAAGTAGTTGAGCTTTTGATAAAGAAGCTATACTTTTTCTTGAATTGAAGATGTTTAGTAAGTTAGAGAAATTCAAGTCAAAGAAAGGAGTATAGCTGTGAAAGATATTAAGACAGAGAAGTGGAAGAAAATCAATAAGAAAACCTTGATAGTGGCGTTTGATATAGCACAAGAGAAGCAAGTAGTATATATTCGATATAGAGATTGGCAATTCTTTAAGTATGGTGATACCGGAAGGGGCATCGCCATATATCGAAGCGAGGACGTTCGTTGATGAGGAAGCTGCTGTTCTATGCGGCAATAAATGTAGTACAGAAGGGAAGGATCATGCACGAGCTATATGAGAGGTATATTCAGAGAGGGATGCCGCGAATAAAGGCGCTGATTGCAATAGCACGAAAGCTGTTAGGGGTTTTGTTTGCGCTGATACGTGATCAGAGTGAGTATGTGAGGAACTACGAGGAGACACCATTAAAAAAAGTAGCTTAAACTGTGTATTCGTGGAGGCGGTAAAGATTATCAAATCCCCCATAAAGGCGGCATGGGTCGACCTTCGAAAAAAGCATGGATAACTTTATCGCCTGCACCATAAGCCCCAATGAGGCAAGGTCAGGGCTCAGTTGAGACCCTCAAAGTACTAGGGTTGGGCAAGGTGTTCCATGAAAATACGGAAAGCAAAAATTAGACAGAAAGGGAAAATAGCGGTGATTGTGGCTAACTCCAGTAGGGCTACGCCCTCCTTCCGTTAGCCACAATCACACTATATTAATTTATTATAATTATTATAAAAGATACTTGACTAGAATAAACTAGGGGGACAAAGGGGGTTGTAAATAGCCCTGTTATTCAAGAAGAAAACACAACCCCCTGTATCCCCCTTTGGTAAGGGGGACTATCTTAATGTTTATGAATTTCAAACTGGTAGCTCGACCGTCCCGGTTGTGTAAAAAATTGTTGGGTTTTGCATCATTATGTAATCCAGCCTGGTTTAAAGTGTAGGGATTTTGAATTTTCTGGTTGTGCTGGTTTGGTGAGGTTTAGCAAATTGTTAACACACCTCCAGCCCCAAAGGTATGTCAGGCGTCCTCGCCTGACATTATAATGACGGACGGGGACGTCCGTCCTGCTAATAGCAATGTTATTGAATTAAGATAATGTGTCGCCCTTTCAGGGCTAAAAATATTATTAAATCCTTATCCCATGGCTATACTCTGTCAGCCCTTCGGGCTTTATCTCAAGGAGAAAAGCTCTCTCCCTTAATTCAATGACATTGCCTGCTAATAGAGGGGAGGTTGTGGCATTTTCCCCTCTAAAAGAGGGGAAACAGGGGTGTGTGTAATGAGTTTGTTTACATCAGAAAAAGCTATTGGCGAAGGTATCTTAATTTATTTACAACGCTTTCTCAATTTTAATAATCTCATAGATGGATTCACCTTCTGGCAGTTTGATTGTTACCGTTTCGCCAACCGTTCTATTTAACAGCCCTTTTCCTACTGGTGATAGATATGAAATAATGCCCTCTTCGATGTCAATGTCCCATGGTCCTAATATTGTATATATTTCTAATTCTGTTTTTCCCCGGTACTTTATGGTAACTTTTGTACCCGGTGAAATTATTTCTGTATTGATGGAACGTGGATCTATTAATACAACCTTTTGCAGTTCTGCTTTCATGCGTTCAGCTTTTTCTATAAGCATGGCTTGTTTCTCACGTGCCGCCTTGTACTCCGCATTTTCACGGAGGTCGCCGTGGCTGATTGCCTCGCCAAGGTCTCTCGCATTTTCGGCAAACTCTACATTCATGAGATGGTCAAATTCCTTTTTCCTCTTATCAAAACCTTCTTTTGTGACATAGATTTTAGTTTCGTCAAGTTTGGCTAATCCTGGTTCTTCGAATAGATCCGGGAAACGATCTCTAATAGTATTTTCAATAGAAACCTTGAACCAATCATCTAAACCCTTACAAGCTGAGACAATATTAAAAATAGATTCTGCATTAGTGTCGTTCAGAATTCTGGTGGTATAATCAATGCCTTTATCTTCTACGAGCGCTATGACTTTATTAAGTAAGATCTTTAAATCTCCATTACGCCCTTTCTGGATCTTAAAATGGACATTGTCCAGCAATTCGATTAATCTGTTGAACATTATGGCTGGATCAATATTTTGATATAGTTCCGGATAACGACCATGTATTCCATTTTTGCAAAACCAGATATAATGTTCTGGATATGCGTTGAAATGATTAAATACTCTTAAGGATATTGCTTCAAGAGAATCCTTCTTGTTTTCGGCGATCAGGTCTTTGATGATGAATTCCCATAAGTTGCCGTCGTTAACAAAAAAAACAGAAACAAATTCTTCCTGCCATTTTTCAGGTTTGGCCTTTTTGATTAGATGGAGCGCCTGTTTCCTGTATTCCAATATGTTCATCTTATTAACGAGTTCCGAAAGATTTCCCTCTGCGCGAATAAACGACTCTGCATTGTTTTTGTATTTCCCTGGTTCTGCTTTGAGAAAATCCTGGATATCTTCAAGAAGCAGAAGACATTCTATTGCCAGAGAAATGTTTGTTCCGTATGATTTGTCGGCTTCCTTTATAATGAGATTTGCAACTTCATTCAGGGTTTCTTTGCACAATTCGGCGTCTTTTATTTCAGAGACATACTTTTTGGCAATTTCTATCTTTTTGCTGGCATCCTCTGTATTCATTAATCTTTTGAGTATCTCTTCGTGATGTGTTATTGGCGAAGAACGGAGTTCAAGAAAAGACGCGGCGGGGGTGCCTTCGGTGAGTTTTATATAAGGATCCTTCTTTAATATTTTTTTTGTGCTTGTCCACCACTTGCTCCATGTTTCAGGCGGCACAACCCCGGACGTTAGGCGGCTTTTTATGTTAGAAACAGATGCCCTGCCCTTAAAGTATTTTAAAGTGAGTTTAATCAAACCTACAGGGTCTTCTTCTATCATTTTACTCAATACGTCTTTTTTGGCGTAGATCATTGCCAATAAATCATCTTTGTCCAGCTTCTGCAATATGTCGGGGGCAATGTCCATGGCGATGCTGTGGTTGCTCTTCTTTTCAAAATTTATATTTATTTTTTCCTCTTCTATGTTAACAGAGACTACTTCACCAACACCCCAGCTTTTGTGATAGACGTAATCTCCGCTGTCCAGATAGAAATATTTTTCCAATGTTTTTATGGCTTTATTAATATCGGTTGCGGTTTCTATGCCTATTTTTTCAATAAGTACCTTTGTATACGGTCGGTCTTTATAGATGTTTGAATAACATTCAGCGATGTCTTTTGCCAGCCCCTTTTCTTTTGGATTATAATCCAATACCTTTCTCAATATTTCTAAGACGTCTTTATAAAGCTCTTTTTGTTTGTAATGTGGTATTAGCAGCCTCAGGAAATCATGTGCACGTTTCCTTTCCTCACGTTTTGCGAGTAAATCAACCACAGTGAGAAGTTCTTGAAGATTTTTATTATTGGATTCGACAATTCTCAGCCACTCATCTTCCAGCTTATCATACTGCTCGGTATTGATAAGTGAGATAAGTTCGTTGATGCTAAACATATTCTTATTTACACACTGCTCATTGGACATGCACATTCTCCTATTTCGTTACATATGGGAAAAATAGAGTTTGTTTAAACCAAAACCCATATTATAAATACTTTTTACAGATAAAGAAAGTAATAAATAAGATTGAGTTTAACCTAACCCTAACTAGTCGGAAGAGTGCCAAAAGTTGGGCACGGCTAAAACATGCTTCAAAGCCTTATAGATAGCGGAATTCGAGTTATTGTAAAAAATATTTTTGCCTTATGTGTAAAAACTATTTTATTAAGATAGTAAAAAAATTATTTTTAATTTTATCTGGAAATTAATTGACGAATTAAACTCTATAAGCTAATATACTTACGAGAGAGATGATTCGTATGTTTGTGACAGTAAAAGGATTTTGTAAAAAGCCATTAGGAATTAGGAATATAGTATAGAGTAACCTATCTAAAATCCTGGATAAATTCAAATAACAGAGGATATTTAGAAACATTACTTTGTTAAAAAATTACAAAAATATAAGCTTAAACTACAAATTTATTGATATTTAAGCATCGAAATGCTAAAATGCTCTAATGTAAAGTAATTAAAGGATTTGTGATTTTTAGGCAAATCAAAGCTTGACAATTTTATAATACAAGGGTTAAATTAGCTTTGATGTATTTTTTAACAAAGTATTGTTACAAAAATAATGTCTATAGATAAAGGCAAACCCTGAGTGATCAGGGGGCGCAAAGTAAAGGGTCTTAATTAGTTTTAAGTTCCGAGTTTTGAGACATGGTTCAGAAGACAGCCTTACTGCCGAAGAGGTTCTAAATGAAATTCTTTACAGTAAGGCTTTTTTTATTTTATAGGGTACTGCCCTGAATACTAAACTCAAATGCGGAATATTGAATTTTAGATTTTGTGATTTAAATAACGATAGTTTCGCACATGTTTTAGATACAACATGTCATAGAAGAAAAACGTACGTTTTTTAATAAGGAGTTACGGAAATAAGGATCGTATTTATTTTTAAAGCATTTCTATTCACATTCATATTAAACCTTACAGTTTTTGGAATGGGTTATGGATTAATCTGTGCGGCAGACGTGGAATTAATGCTTGGGACGTCCAGCGGCTTCAATGTGGTAAGGGGAACGACTGTCGCTGGCGGGACAAGCACGATTTACGTGGGCTCTGCAACGGTCAGCATCAATTCAAATAGCCAGGGCGCCATGCTCTACATCGCCGGTTCATCCTCCGCAAATACCGACGCATCACTGCATGTTGTGAACACTTCAGGCACATCAACCTTGTATGTTAGAAAT
>MHXP01000168.1:0-3564 GCA_001824485.1 Planctomycetes bacterium GWA2_39_15
ATGTCCCTTCGACGCTGTGTACCACCCAACTACACCGCTGGGACCACCAGATACACTGAATTTACCATAGGATACCTCCTCGTAATAATCCTTCATACTATAGTTGCCTGTGCCAAAAAGAAGAGAATTAAAGTCTATGGTTGTGTAAGTAGTAGAGGTATCTTTGAAATTTATAAGAATTACAGGAATATTAGCTGTCCCGCTGGATGATACAACCTTTTGATAATTTTCATCACCCAATTTGTTATTTCCTGCTTGAAATAACGCCGCAGAAGCTTCCTTTGTAGTCATACGCCTGATAATCTTTGAACGCGCTAGTCCTGTTTTTCTGATATGAGGAACACACTCATCGGGTATGTCATCCCTTCCAACAATCTTTGAAGAACTAATTATTCCCCCATCTGTATCATTTGTCGCATACGCCCAGCTATTCAAACCCCTGTCGAACACAATAGTAAAACCATCTTCTGTTTCCCAGCCATGACATGACTCATCACCCCATTGTTTTGCATTTATGGTTAGACCGTCTGGTTGTACCAATGTATGTAACAAGGGCGCCGCTGGTATTGCATATCCTTTAGCAGAGAAAATAAACCCGACAAATGCCGCTACTACAGAAAAAAACAAACAAAAAATAATACTTTTCTTCATATCAACTCCTTTCATTGTTTATTCTATAACCTCTATTCGTTTTATCCAGAAAAGCCCGCCTCTCTCGTCCCCTCTATATTCCAATGTTATCTGAGCCTTCTTGCCAAATAGTTCTACAGGCTGTTTCTCTTTTGAATATAAAGTAACCGATTGCCCTTCTTTACCCTTTAAAAAATTAGGGCCTTTAACACCCTCCACACTTTCCACCGAAACGACCAGTTTACAGAGAGGCATTTCTGGCTCTATCTTCAAAAGACTTGACGAAATCAGGCAGTATTTCTCTATACGCCCCCTTATCGCAGTCTCATTGGGCATTACAGGTACAGCTTCTAATAGTGTGCTAAACGCCAAGAAAATTACCAAAGCTAAAAATGTTAACTTCATAAATTACTGCAAAAAAATACAATGATTTTATTGTAATACTTTTGAATCTAAATGTGATTTGCTGCGATACTAATCACATTTACCATTTTAAGATTTTCTGTATATATAACCAGTAAAAGAATCCTTGTCAATTCAATACTAAAAAATAACGTTCAACATTAAAATTACTGAAATTTTTACTGCCTCGGCTAAAAGGAATTGTGGACAAAATAAACAATAAGTGCTATTATATTGCTCGAATTTAATATTTTCCTATCTTGTAATATTTATTAAGGTAAGAGCAAAATTATCTTGGCTTATTTGAATTTGGAAATCGGCAATCTGCAAAAGAATTCAAATAAAAAGGAGAATATATAGTGCATAAAGTATTTAAAGCATTTTTACTGTTACAATTTGCTTTAGCGCTTGTAATATCTGTGCATAGTCTGGCAGACGCCAAAGAAAGACTTCGCGAAGATATTGTTAAGGTTCGGCGAGCACAATTAAGGACGCCTGAGGATATTGAATCAGCCGAAGATGCCATGCTAGAGGCTGGTAAAATGCCCGTCACAACCAAGATACCCTTCAGGCCTGCATTAAACAAGCTTGAATACAAGGCTGCGAAGGATGCCGCGTCTGCTGAAACTGAGAATAAACGCTCAGATGCGAAAACCTTAAATGTACCAATTACTGCACCAACTTTAAAAGATATAAGCATTGAAGGCGTTAACCAAATAGAAGCCGGAGGATCCTATCCGCCAGACACACATGGCGCAGTTGGAGGCGATTACTTCATCGAGGTAACCAATCAACACGTGGATATCTTCAATAAAAATACTGGCACCCTTGTTAAAAGCGTCTCACTTGCAAGCTTTTTTGGTTACACAAAACGTGACTTATTTGATCCGAGATGCGTGTATGACCGTATGCGCAACCGCTGGATAATAACTGCCGAGGCATTCCCTGAATCTGATACTGAGCAGTACCAATTCATTGCAATCTCCAAAACCTCTGATCCTTTAGATTCATTTTATATTTACAATGTTGACGTAAATATACAGGACAAAAAAGACTTTTGGGATTTTCCACAACTCGGCATAGACCAAAATGCGATTATCATGACAGGAAACGTTTTCCTCGCAGGAATTATTCCTAAGTATGGAAGGATGTTTGTAGCACAAAAATCCAGACTTTATAGTGGTTTGAGCATCAAACTTAAATTTTTCAGCGGGCTCAAAATGAATGTTACTCCGCCAATAGTCCTGGATCAGAGTGAAAAAACGTTCCTTGTGGCACCGCCATGGAAAGGCAATACCATAACAAAGTACACTTTGACGTATCCTAATAATCTTCCCACCCTGATTTCTTCTTCCATAACAGTTCCAGAATACAGCATACCGCCCGATGCCAAACAACCAGATACCTCCGCATCGCTCGACACCTCTGACAGCCGCTTCGTCAACGCAAGCACTCAATATGCTGACTCACTCTGGCAAGTACATACAGTAAAGAATGGCAACCGCCCAACGCCTGAATTCTATGAATTCAACACCTCTACTGATACGGTCACTCAAAGTGGATCTTTCTATGCATCCGAAACCTCGCATGACTGGAATGCATCAATTGCTGCAAATACAAGTGGAGATGTATTTGTGACATGGTCGTCAACTGACCCATCGGCAGGTTTAAATGCAGAGATAAGATTTTCAGGGAGAAGGGACTCCGACCCACCTGGTATCATTCCAAGCGGTAATAAATTGTTCACAAGTTCTACGTACTATAGATATGCTAATGATAATCCACAACGTTGGGGAGATTATTCGGCTGTAACAATAGACACTGAAGACTCGCTGACAGCCTGGATAGTTAACGAGAAAATTAACAGCACAAGAACATGGGGTAGCAATATAGGCCAAATCGGCTATTAAACAATATTAGTAAAAACCTTTACCAACAAACCAGGCTAACATATTCACAATCCAATTTACCTTTGTTGTTTATCGCTTACTACATCTTCTTAGTTCAATTAATGCCGCTCTATTAGTTCAAACATACACAGAAGGCATGTATATTAAAAATTTCACAAACAAAAGCCTCCCAATATTCTATTGATTATTTTTTTTATGCTGGTAGTATATGTGGCGTCAAAGGCTTTTTGGGAACTTCAGTGTTCCCTGTAATTTGAGGTATTTTGAAAAAGGAGATGCCAGATGGTTGATATATTGGCAAGAGATATAATCCTTATCGTTTATATATTTTGGTTAATAATCACAGGAATATTGGTTTTCTTTATGCAGGCGGGTTTTGCGTTCCTTGAGAGCGGACAGGTTCGCTCTAAAAACACAACCCATGTCTATATGAAAGTCTGCGCAAATATTGGCGTAGGCACATTAGTCTGGTGGCTATTCGGGTTTGCAATTTTTTCTGGTAACTGGAACTACTGCCTTATTGGAGTAATTGAACCAGGGAACATAGACATGCTGAATGTATATGGTCACTGGTTTACCATGTGGGGATTTTGTCTTGTTTCATGCTCCATAGCATCTGGCG
>MHXP01000168.1:3694-6068 GCA_001824485.1 Planctomycetes bacterium GWA2_39_15
GTTATACCATTCCGGGACACAATGTCTCTCAAATGATACTTGGTGTATTCATATTGTGTGTTTGTTTTTATGGCTTCAATGTGGGTTCTGTCCTGTTAGGGACATTATGCGAGCCAACAGTCAACGCAACAGCACGCGGAATGATTAATGTTCTTGTTAACGACCTGCCAACAACCACTATCAATGTTACGATGAGCATGGCAGGCGGTGTCCTTGGCGCCATGTTTGGCGGATGGCTGGTTAATAAGAAACCAGACCCGCTTACTACAGGAAACGGCGCAATAGCTGGCATGGTGTCTATCTGCGCGGGTGCTGGCTTTGTCCATCCTGGTTTTGCAATTGTCGTAGGGCTGGTCAGCGGAGGAATTATTCCTCTGGTGGTAAAATCACTAGATAAAATAGGAATTGATGATACAGTAGGAACCTGTGGTGTGCATTGTACTGCCGGGGCTATTGGAGGAATTTCAACAGGGGTAATGGGGCTTATACGGCCTGCCTATCACGGCGTGAGCTGCCATATCGGCGTGCAAACCCTCGGTTTTATCATCTGTATCGCCTATGCATGTTTATGCGCTATAATTATTTTTGGCGGACTTAAGGCTGTCGGGTTAGGCCGTGTCAGCGAAGAGGACGAAACACTTGGCCTTGATATTTCTGAACATATGACACCAACTTATCCAGAGTTCATTTCTGGCGGTATAAGCGGTATGAAAGGATATTAAAGTGAATACTTTAATATTAATTGTATTTGTTCCTATTATAGCCCTTGCGCAACAAGGGCTATTTTTTTCTTTAGACGCCGCAGAGGATTTTAAAACCAATACTTGTTTTTTTAATGCCATTGAAAAATCACGTTATGAACAAGCCTTGCAATATACCGAAAGAGGTCTGGTTGACCTTGCCGTACCAGAATTAAAAAAAGCGATTGAGCTTTATCCAGATGATATTAAAACCCATGCATATCTTGGATGGGCATATAGTCAAAAGGGATTAATAGCTGAAGCTGTAGAAGAATTCCAGAAGGTTTTACGGATTAATCCCGACCTTCAAAGAATGCCATTTGACTATCCAATGGCAAAAAACATTCCTGTCAAAATCAAAGAGTTTACCACAATCTTTGAAGATATGATTGATTACATAGACGAATTCCCAGGTGCGCATGCGGAGTTAGGTTTGTATTATGTACTACAGGGAAGATTGGGCGATGCGTTAAACGAATATAAGAAGACATTGGAACTGGAACCTGCCTATGGTAAGAGAGATTTAACTTCTGTACTTAATCAAGCTATCAATGAATACGAAGATGTTTTGAAGTTAAGACCTGACTGCGTAGAAGCATATATTAAATTGGCTTGCGCTCATGCGGAAAAGGGAATGTCTGACCCGTCAATTGCAGACATGGAAAAGGCAATATCTATAGAACCTGAGCGAGTAGAAACACATTTGTATTTAGGTTATTTATATGCAAAGAGGCAGATGCTGGACGAAGCGGTAAAAGAGTTGAGTGAAGCAAAAAAACTTGGAGACGGTATTATTGAAAAGCTTCTTAAGGAAGGGGAACGGGGTATCAACGAGTGTGCGTTTGACAAAGCAATATCTGTGGCAAAGGATATTATCAGGATAGCTCCTAAAAATAAAAAGGCATATGGGCTGCTTGCAACGGCATATAGCAAAAATGGCGATTCGGACAAAGCCGTTGAAATATACAAGGAAATTATCCATTTATTCCCTGACGATAGACATGCTTATATACTTCTTGGTTGGATTTATGCACAATGCGATTCATTTGAATATGCGGAGAACATAGCAGAGCAGGCAACCCGCCAGAACCATGATAATGCCGAAACCATGGCATTGCTGGCTTTTATTTATGCGTCTCAAAACAGGATAAATGATGCAATAGCGATGTGTAACATGGCTATTAATAAAACATCAGCTAAAGATGCTATTTTTACAGATTATGGTTGGATTAAAGGAAAGGTCTCCTCGATTGAACAAAAGTTTCGGGAAGTAATGGACGTCTTAGAAATAAAACCAGACTACACAGAAGCATATCTGTGTTTAGGATGGTTGCATTCAAAAAACGGAGAAGGTGAAAAGGCAGTTACAGCCTTCAAGAAAGCAATTGAGCTAACGCCAGAGTCATATAATGCCCATCTGTGTTTGGGAAGCTTGTACGCACAAAAAGGAGAAATAAAGGATGCGTTAAATGAATATAACAAGGCATTGGAAATTCAATATAAGAAAGTTCAAGACAAGACAATCCTGGGATTATCATATTTTAAAAATGGGGCTATAGAACAAGCCATAGATTATTTCAATGATGTGTTGAAGTTCAATCCTGAGTATAGTGACGTATATTATTTACTTGCCG
>MHXP01000169.1 GCA_001824485.1 Planctomycetes bacterium GWA2_39_15
GTTGTAAACCTGAGCAATTGCGCTGCCATGGCCAGAGCGCCACGCTATACTCTGACGGTCTGCGTCAAGTATGTCCTGGTAGATGTCAGGCGAGTATGTCTCCATCCACGAAAGGAGGGCGGGTCCAAAGTTAAAACTTATCCTGGAGTAGTTGCTGACAATATTTATTATATGTCTTTCCCCATCCAGAATTCTGGATGCAGCGTTTGGGGCATAACACTCGGTAGTTATTCTTTCATTCCAGTCATGATATGGATGTGCAGAATCTTGTATTTCTATTGCTTCCAACCATGGGTTTTCCCTTGGCGGTTGATAGAAGTGACCGTGGATGCAGATATATTTGTCCATTATTTGATCTCCATCAGGTGTTTTATGCCTCTCAGCGGGATAATCACCCATTCAGGACGATTATTCAATTCGTATCCGAGTTCGTAGATTGCCCTCTCCAAAAGATAAGCAATCAGCATAGTGCCGAGCATTTCCTTGTCATCTGGAATAAAAGGGGCATTTCCAACTTTTTCAAGGTATGACCTCAAAAATGTTCTTACAACATATTGATACCATAAGTCCGTCCAGTGTTCCAATACAGGAATATCTTCCGGTTTTATTGGGGTATATTTTGAAAGAGCGGCATGGGTCGCATACCGGAACGACCTTATCATGCTTGCAATATCTCTGAGAGGCGACCTTTTCAATCTCCTGTCACTCAGTGTCCTTGCAAGTTCCCCTTCGAAATCAATGATAAAGAAGTCATTTCCCGTATAAAGGACTTGCCCCAGATGATAATCTCCGTGGATTCGTATCTTCATTGCCGAAATCTTCTTCTTAAGAATACCTCTGAATCGATCCATTATTTCTTTTTCACGATTCAGCATCTCGTTTGCCAGTCCTTTGAGATTATCCGGCAGATTTTTCACATTTTTCCTCAGAAGCGAAAAAACCCTTTTCGTAAGAGACTGCATGGATTGATAGAGGGACCTTTGATAGGATACCGAGAAAGATTCTGGCGCAAAGCTCACATCTTCTATTTCAGATGACATCGCTAAATGAAGTTCGGCCGTCCTTTTTCCCAAAAGGCTTATCATTTCAAGATATACGCCGCCTATTAATTCTTGAAAAAGCTCAGGTATATCCTGAAACGCACTCTCGAAAAGAAAGGATGGAACGGTCGGTTTTTCCTGAAGTTCATTTTTTCTGGCAAGGATTCTGCCAAAGTATCTTCCTAACCAATCAAGTGTGTACGTCCATGCATCTCCCTCATTTGGTATGAAAGTCTGAAGCATCCCTAAAGTTATTGGTTCGTATCCATGTCTTCTGTATTCGACCGCTCCCACAAGCGGTGGTGTATGGGAAAAAGAAAGCGTCTCGGTAAGGTATCTGCAAATTTCCAATTCTGGGTTTATTCCTTCATCAAGGCGGCGGTAAAGTTTGAAAATGAGTTCTTTGCCATAAAGAATGGATGAATTATTCTGCTCCGCTTTGAGAACTTGAGATTTCACCATACTGAGTTCCTGGAGTTTGTATTTTTTAAAGTATTTTCCTGTATACGTGATAAGTTCTCCATACAGTCCCCGAATACTATGTTTTTTTGCAAGTATGAGAAGAAAATGTTTTCTGAATTCCTCATCGTTGATGCTATCGTATATAATCCCTTCCACATTTCCATGCCGTAAGTGCGCAACAACTGCGTAAGGATTTTCTATAACTATACTTTCGGCTTTATCGCCGGGCGCAAAAGAAAGGGGGAGAAGGTATATATCTGATAGTCCCGCTGCGTATTTGACTTCCAGTAAAAGAATCTGCGTATGACATCCGTCTTCCTTAATTTTAATATTTTCGATAATTTTTACCTCTCGCATATCCTGAAATTTACCATCAAAGTATTTACACGTCTTTATATAAGAAGGCAAAATTTCCCTTTCAAATATTTCTTTTGTTTTTCCCGTAAAAATTGTTTTCCAGATACCGCTTATTTCAGGAATAGTCCGTATTTTCCCGAATCGTACGGCTTCTTCTTTTTTTAATGCAAACCAGAAATAATCATAATGCCCCAGGGTAAGTAAATAAGGAACTTCTTTTATGACAGGGAATTTATTTCCACTAAAGATCTCTACAGGTAGATATCCTGAAAATTTTGAGAGATCGAGTTCGACAGCCTGTGAAAAGCGGGAAAGGTTAATCACTACGAGAACAATCTCTTCTTTATACTGACGTGTAAATGCAAGTACTTTTGGATTATCAGGCAATAAGAATTCAATAGTTCCCCTCCCAAACGCCTTAAAACGTTTCCTCATAGCAATAACCCTTCTCATCCACCAGAGAAGAGACGCCTGATTTTTTTCCTGGTTTTCGACATTAATTGATTCGTAATGAAATTCGGGATCTAGAATGAGGGGGAGATAGAGTTTTTGAGGGTTGGCGCGGGAAAAACCACCGTTTCTGTCCACATTCCATTGCATGGGCGTTCTTACGCCGTTTCTGTCGCCAAGATGATAGTTATCTCCCATGCCAATTTCATCCCCATAATAAATAATGGGAGTGCCAGGGAGAGAAAAGAGGAGGATATTCATAATTTCCACCTTTCTCCTGTTATTTCCAAGAAGAGGGGCAAGTCTCCGCCGGATGCCAAGATTTATACGCGCAACATAGTCCTTAGCATAGACCCTGTACATATAATCTTTTTCTTCATCGCTTACCATCTCAAGGGTAAGTTCATCGTGATTCCTTAAGAAAAATGCCCACTGGCACGTATCAGGCATTGATGGTGTCTGCTCAAGGATATCAACGATGGGAAATCTGTCTTCCATCCACATTGCCATGAATAATCTGGGCATTAGGGGAAAATGAAATGCCATGTTACACTCGTCTCTATTTCCAAAATACGCAATGGCATCCTCAGGCCACTGGTTTGCCTCGGCAAGGAGCATTTTGTTTTTAAACTTACTGTCAATATATGACCTGAGTTCCTTTAAAAATGTATGTGTTTCCGGCAAGCCTTCACAATTTGTTCCTTCCTTTTCAAAAAGATAAGAAACGGCATCTAAACGGAATCCGTCAACCCCCATATCCAGCCAATAATTAATAACCCTCATGATCTTTTTACGCACAAGGGGATTGTTATAATTTAAATCAGGCTGGTGCGAGAAGAAGCGGTGCCAGTAATAAGCCTTCGCCTCCGTGTCCCATGTCCAGTTTGATGCCTCAAAATCCTTGAATATTATCCTTGCTTCTTTATACATTTCAGGGGTATCGCTCCACACATAAAAATTCCTCATTGCCGAACCCGGTTTTGCCTTTCTGGCAAGCTGGAACCAGGGATGCCGGTCAGAAGTATGATTCAGGACGAGTTCTGTAATGACCCGTATGCCCCTTCTATGGGCTTCCTTGATAAATTCCTTAAAATCTCTTAATAAACCATAATCCGGATGAACACCGAAATAATTTGCAATGTCGTATCCATCATCCTTGAGAGGAGAGGGGTAGAAGGGAAGAAGCCATATGGCGGTAACACCCAGATTTTCTATGTAATCTAATTTTTCGATAAGCCCTTTAAAATCGCCGACTCCGTCGGCATTACTGTCGTAAAATGCCCTTACGTGTAGTTCGTAAATGATGACGTCCTTATACCAGATAGGATCATCCGGAAGGGAGGCTTCTTCATAAGGCATTAACAAGTCTCCTAAAGTTTTAAGTGACGAGTGTCGGGTGCCGTGTGACGCGTCACTTTTTGGAATTTGGATTTCGGATTTCCAGCGGGTTCATGTTTGTAACTGGTTTCCCATTTTACCCTATTGTTAGCATTATGGCTATTCTAATAAGTTCAATCATTTCTAGCACATAATTAGCACAAATACTAACTCACCTTTTTAAAATACTCAAGAAATTTCCTCATGCCGTGTTTATTATTTAATAAATTAAGATGATTTCAAAACCAATTACTTATATCATTATTGATATTGATAAACGATAATCACAAAAAAACTATTGAGAAATAAATTTAATACTCTAAAATAATAAAAATAAATGCTGCTTAATCTAGCCAGGGGTTTCACAAAACACAGGAGTAAGAGATGTCATTCAACGCGAGACTAATCAACCTGCTTGCCGCTGTGCAAGACCGCGCCTGGAAGATTGACCGCACGCTCATCCAGTCAGCAAGTCAAGCAAAGAGCTTTTGAAAATAAGGTATTGAACAAGACATTCTACGGAGACACCCTATGAGCGTACAAGACATCCGCTGGATTCAACGTTTCAATCACTTCAGCAAGGCATTTGCCCAATTGAAGGATGCCGTCGAACTGTCGGAACAACGTAAACTTTCAAAACTCGAAGAACAAGGGCTAATCCAGGCTTTTGAATATACTCACGAAATGGCATGGAACACCTTGAAGGATTTTCTGGAGGAGCGCGGCGTCAAAAAAATATATGGTTCAAAAGATGCAACGCGCGAAGCCTTTAAAACAGGCTTGATTGAAAACGGAGAAGCATGGATGAAAATGATTGAAAGCCGCAACCTGACCTCGCATACGTACAATGAAGAAACCGCGACGGCCATTGTGTCTGCCATCATTCATTCCTACTTTGCCGAATTTTCAGATTTTCATGCCCGAATGCAAAAATTGAAAGAGGAACAGAAATGACCCCGCGCTTCGGTTTGAAAGAAATAACTATCCAAAAAATCTGTGGCGTCTTTGCCAAATACCCGCCGGTGGAAAAGGCAGTGCTGTACGGCTCACGCGCCAAAGGCAACTTTAAAAACGGCTCCGATATTGACCTGACGCTGTTTGGCGGGGAGGATTTGACTCTCGAAGTGCTTTACCGCATTATGGACGAGATAGACGACCTGCTCCTGCCCTACACCTTCGATTTGTCCATTTTTCACCAAATTAGCGACCCTGATGTGATTGACCACATCAGGCGCGTAGGCGTTGTGTTCTACGATAAAAAGACGCAGACATCGCATGTCTGAGCCATTTCTTTACGAACGTCTTGACGCGGCGTCCAGTATGGACTTTCTCAAAGAGTAGAAGCAAATTGGGTCAGACCTCAATGTTGTAACAATGAGTTTTTTGACCGTTGTTATATCAAGACCATGAAGAATCCAATATACCAATGTAGGGTACTATATCATTTCACGATGCGTTGCTTTGGTGTAAGTTTAAGTGCGATGACAAAATCCGTTCTGCGGATAAGCGAACAAATGAAAACAAAGAAGAGATTTAAGGATGAGACTGACCAGATTTTATATTCTATTTTCAATATCTGACCCTAATACGCTTGCTAATACGCTCATTTAAAAACGGCTCCGACATTGACCTGACCCTGTTGGAGCAGAATGGACTTTGTCCCTCAGCTTAACTGCGCTCCGTTATCAAACAGAAATGGCACAATCTTCAACATGCAATTTGAGTCAGCAATAAAAAGATCATGGCATAACCTCTCAGGTTCGAGTATATCAGATAATATCAAAGTCAAATTTCTTGGTGATGAGTACATGGTTTATTTTAAGCTCCGCCAAGTATTATCGTTGCCCAATAATATACCAGTAGAGGATCATAGAACGGTCCTAATCCTTCATTATTTATCGCAAAAAATAACTGGTTTACCAGTAGTAAGCGGAGAATATCTCAGTTTTAATGGACTCTCTTCTATAAATAGCTTTGCCGATGTGTTTAAGAAGCGAGCTACTGATGTGATACTGAAAAGGTATGGGGATAATATATTCAATATATTTTCAGTGTTGCATAATTTACCTGCTAAAAAGGCAAACCGCGCAGACGCAGCAATTGTAATTGAAGCATTTGAAGGTGTCCCAATACTAATTGAACTCTGGGAAGCGGATGAAGAGTTTGGTCCTGAGGCAAATATACTTTTTGATAAAACCATAACAAAGATATTCTGTGTTGAGGACATAGTGGTATTGGCGGAAGTTGTTGCGCGTGCCGTATCTTGTATGAATGCCGATGAGATATATGGCTGATGGTTTGATAACAATCACATGCACTGGAATGCACACGGGAAAAGACCTTTTGTCATGGATTGTTTTGTGGTAGTCAAATAGGTTTTATTGCCTTTTGACGTACTTCGTGGTGTTCATCCATGATGTGGATGTTCCTCCCGGCCGTGGTCGGGAGGGTCGGAGCGCAGTTAGGCTTAAGATAAGAGAATAAAAGGACAAATTGCTTTGGAGATAAAATTCTCTCGCCATGCAAAAAGAAGGCGGAAACCACTATTATATGTGCTGTGACACCACAGCGCGGCAGGCAGTGCATCGGGGATTTAACGTTGAGTTTATGAGTGATGCAACGGGGACTTTGCCTCTCGATAACTCGACGGGGCAGGTCAGCGCCGAGGAATTACAGCGCGCCATTTTGTGCGCGCAACAGATGCTGCTCAGCGAGGTCATTAGCACGGACGCGTGGTGTGAGCGCATTGCGCAATAGGGCGTTATGGCTTCGCCTTGCTCTCCATGTTCCACGGGAGACAGGCAGGAGTTTACAACTACAAAAGACTATTGAGTTAAGTCCAAATATTACGGCTGAGTTAAAGGTAAATTTGCCATGGTATCCTTGCAATATAGGACAAAACTCCTTCCTCTCATAGTTATTTCACTGCCGGGGACAAGCTCGTGTGAAAGAAGAGAACCAGGGCCATGCCACATTTGCTCCGAAGAGTCAATTGTCTTATTCCATATCCCATCGGATGTGGGAGGAATACATTTAACATCAGCGTAATTGAAATTTAAAACAATCATTACCTGACTGGAATCCTTCCAACGTGTGATAAACAGAATTCTCTCTCCTTCGATACTCTCTACAAAAAGATTCTTCTTGTCAAGATTTGAAAGTGCCGAAACAGTTTTTCTTAGTCTGATCAGTTGTTTATAAAAACCCAGCAAAACCTTGTGATTTCCCTGTTTCCTTTTCTCCCAGTCTATTTTTGACTTAAGAAATGTCTCTACGCTTTGCGGATCGGGCGGTTCTTCCTTCCAACTAAAATTATGGAATTCTGTTTTCCTTCCCTGTCGTACCGCTTCGATAAGGGCGGGGTCGGAATGGCTTATGAAATAAAGGAAAGGAGATTCTTCCCCATATTCTTCACCCATGAAAAGGAGAGGCATATAAGGAGACAGGAGAACAACACCAGCTGCGAGCTTAAGGGATTCAAACGATACAAGGGTACTGAGCCTTTCCCCCAGCATCCTGTTCCCTATCTGGTCATGGTTCTGGGAAAAGGTCACAAACTGTGCTGCAGGTACGTCTTTTGAGGAATTCCCATGATTCTTCTGTCTGAATTGCGAATACTCTCCCGAATAAACAAATCCTTCACGCATAGCTTTTACGAGGTG
>MHXP01000170.1:0-18256 GCA_001824485.1 Planctomycetes bacterium GWA2_39_15
TTTTCACCTGAATATGAGGATTGTAAAAGAATAGCCGAAGAAACAGGCATTCCGCTAAAAGAGGTCTACAACATTATTTCAAAGGATTCGGAGAAGAACTGCGATTTTTTGAATAAATAATAATGTGCGGCACTAAAAGTAAAAGACATTTTTAATTTTGATTTGTATTTTCAATCTCCTCCCTTCACACCATATTTCCCTTCTAATGCGCTACGATTTTGCATGTATCTGTCACAGCTAATTCTACACAAAAAAAGGGGCGAACGGCCGTTCGTCCCCTACATTTTCTGTGAATTCTGTTTTACAAATTTGTAATACAGAGAAATCTTTGAAAATCGAAGAGCCATGCAGGATGGGTCAAACGAAGCGAACCCATCAAAATCATCAAATTAGGCTGCCTTTGGCAGTGACTTTTTTTGATATGCAATAAATTGTCCATCACAAACAACCCCCTTGCCCCCTTTATTAAGGGGGAATTCTTCAAGTCCCCCTGGAAAAGGGGGATTCAGGGGATTGTCTGATTGCTATGCCACGAACTTTGAAATTCCTATACATTTAATTAGGCCTTCGGCAGCGACTTTAAATCTCCCCTCTAAAAAGAGGGGCTAGGGGGGGTGTTGCGGCAAACTTACACACCCCTTAATCCCCTCTTGACAGAGGGGAAAAACGCCACATCTCCCCTCTATCGAGAGGAGCCTGGGGTGTGTTATTATCTAATTATGATTCACACAACCTAAAACCAACAACTTTGAAATTCCTATACATTAAATTTGAGAAAAACAGAGGATTATGAAAAAAATTTAATGAAATTACACTATTTTCTTATATAATTCAGAGCTTACAATTTTTCTAAACTAGATGCATGACGACAATTTTAGCCAAGAGAGTACAACCATGAGAAAAGTACCAAGAACAATGAGTACACAACATCCCGATAATGTAATCATGCCATTCTTTACTGAGGGTACGTACTTTCTGGGTGAAGATGAAATCAAAGAGGCATATTATGTTTTCTCACATCTGCGGTGTGAAGAACAGATGTGGGATTGCGAAGGAAAGGAAGTGGATGAGTTTGTTATTAAGAAACTGCTGACACGTTATGATAATTTCTTTAAAAACCACAGGATTGGCAAAGATGTCTTTATTACTTTGCGAGTGCCTAACCCTGTTGTGGAAAAAAGCGAAGCAAAAATTCTTTTAGAAACACTGGAGAGTGCCCCGCGTTCGTATGACACTGCGAGCATGTTTTACGGAAACGATAACATACCTCCTATCTTTGAAGTCATTCTCCCAATGACCACCAATACCGAGTCCATAAATCGGGTGTACTACTACTATCGTGACTTCGTTGTTGGCAAACAACACAAGAAATGTTTTGAGAACGATATTACTATAAAGGAATGGATTGGTGAGTTTAAGCCTGAAACATTGGAGGTTATCCCACTGTTTGAAGATATTCCTTATATGCTTTCTGCAGATGCAATGGTGCAGAATTATCTGAGAGACAAACAATTTCCATATCAAAGGGTATTTCTGGGGCGTTCTGACCCTGCACTAAACTATGGTATGTTACCGGCAATAATGGTTGTTAAAATTGCTTTACAGAGGCTGCATGCCTTGCAGGAAAAAATCAAGATTCCAATATATCCAATTCTAGGGTTGGGATCGAACCTCTTTCGAGGCAACCTGACACCGTTAAGCGTTGATGTATGTCTTAGTGAATACCCTAGTGTTCAAACCTTCACTATTCAATCCGCATTCAAATACGATTATGATGAACGGCTGGTTAGAAAAGCCATAGAGAAAATTAACAATCACACAAGAACAGTTCCGACCATTATAGATGAGGAAATCGCTTTAGATATTACAGAAAGATTGGCATCCGCTTACAGAGAACAGATTAAAGAACTCGCCCCACTTATTAACGAGATAGCCCGATTTGTCCCTCGGCGAAGAATGAGAAAACTGCATATCGGACTTTTTGGTTATTCAAGAAATGTGGAAGGAATTATATTGCCGAGAGTAATCTCTTTCTGCGCTTCACTTTATTCAATTGGACTACCGCCTGAACTGCTGGGATTACATTGCCTTACCGAAAAGGATTTATCATTCCTAAAGGTCGCATATCCATCTTTCTTGGAAGACCTTTCATTGGTGACTACTTATTATAATCGGGATGTTACGAAGTTAACCTCTCCAAAGATTGCAAAGAATATTGAAAAAGTACTGGATATGGTAAAATATACAGAGAACCTGCTCCATGGTGAATACACATCTCAAATCATTCAAGCCATTCTTTCAAGAAAGGAAGAAACTATTACAGAAAATATGATTGCGGCAGGAAAGATCAGGAGCTTCCTTGGTTAACGAATTCATTATAACTTTCTTATGATGGGAGGAGTTTCCTTCTGCCACTGGTAAACAACACCCTATTTCCCCTTTTCTAAGGGGGAATTTTAGAGATGCTTCGGGCTAACGTACTCGTATTTACAAAGTTTCAGCAGATGCTTCAATATTATGGCAAAGCTAGGGAGTAACAGATTCCTTATTTACAAGCTGTTTTGTGCAGGTACATTCAATTGATAGCACCTGCGACATACGGCTTTTATCCCTATATACTGTAATACCTTTGCAACCACTTTTATAAGCCAACAAAAAGACCTTTCTCACATCATCAACGGCAGCCTCTTTTGTAAAATTAATTGTTTTGGAAACACCGCTATCAATATACTTTTGACAGGTTGCCTGTATTTTTACATGCTGTTCAGGTGGAACATCCCTGGCAGTAATAAATATCCTTTTTACGTCTTCTGGAACACTTTTAATATTTTGAACTGAACCTTCTTTTGAGACATCCTCAATAAGTCTCTCTGAATAAAAACCCCGTTTCTTTGCAATTTCCACAAAGTATGGATGTATTTCAGGCAGTCCGTCCTCTACCAAAACATGACGTTTATAAGCAATGGCAAATAATGGTTCAATACCACTGGAACAATTTGCGATAATGCTAATAGTCCCTGTCGGTGCGATAGTCGTCCGGGTTGCATTTCTAAATTTTAAGCCATCTTTCTGAGCGTAAATACTTTTATAATAATTTGGAAATACCCCGCGTTCTGTTGCAAGTTTTATAGATGCCTCGTTTGTTTTCTGAGAGAAAAAATACATGAGTTTATCAGTAAATTGAATAGCTTCCTCAGAATTGTAAGGAATACCCATTTTAATTAACAAGTCAGCAAACCCCATAATGCCCAGTCCTATCTTTCGGTTGCCCTTTGTCAAACACTCGATTTGTGGTAAAGGATATTTGCTCACATCTATAACATTGTCAAGAAAATGAACGGCGAGATGAATAACTGATTCAAGATTACCCCAGTCAATTTCGTATTTTCCATTTTCAAGCTTAACCATTTTGGAGAGATTGATTGAGCCTAAGACACAAGCTTCAAAAGGCAATAAGGGTTGTTCTCCGCATGGATTAGTTCCTTCAATTTCTCCAATAAGCGGTGTGGGATTGGCTGCATTAATGATATCTAAGAACAAAATACCCGGTTCGCCATTTTCCCAAGCCGAATGCACAATTTGTTCAAAAAGCCCATTTGCGTTTATGACTTTTACAACTGCTTTTGTTCGAGGATTGATTAGTGAAAAATCTTGATTCTTTTCAACGGCATGCATAAATGCATTCGTAATTCCAATGGATATGTTAAAATTCGTCAACACCCCTTCAAACCGTTTCGATTGTATAAAATCTATAATATCAGGATGATCTACACGCAATACGGCCATATTTGCGCCACGCCGAAAACCTCCCTGATTAATAGCCTCTGTGGCTTCATTAAAGACCTTCATAAAGGAAATGGGACCACTGGCACAACCACCTGAGGTGCTTACGCCGTCATTTCTGGGTCTTATGCGAGAAAAAGAAAATCCCGTGCCTCCTCCGCTCTTATGGATTAGGGCTGCCTGCTTCACTGCATCGAAAATACTCTCAATAGAATCTTCCACTGGAAGGACAAAACACGCAAATAATTGTTGCAGGTCTCTGCCTGCATTCATCAATGCTGGAGAGTTTGGCATAAACTGGAGGGAAGTTAGAAGGGTGTAAAATTGTTCTTCAATGGATGCAATATTAGTCTTTTCATTGTAAATCAAATCTGCAGATGCAACGTTTTCTGCTATGCGCAGGAACATATCCTCTGGCGATTCAATAGTACTACCGGAAGTATCTTTTTTTAGATACCTTTTTTCAAGCACCAATCGTGCATTTGGTGATAAAGAAATGGCATTTTCACCCATAGTGTAACCTTGTCTGCCACAAAGCCGCAAAGGTACTAAGAGGACAGGACTGTGTATCCTGTGAACTCTATCCATTATTGATAAACTCGTATCCTGTGTCTTATTGACGAATAATCCTGGCTAAATAATCAACATACAATCGCCATAACTAAAAAAACGGTACCCTTCGCTTTTGGCTATTTCATAAGCATTCAGGATATTTTCCCTTCCAGCAAAGGCGGAAACAAGCATTAATAATGAAGTCATGGGAAGATGAAAATTAGTAATCATGGCATTAACATACTTAAATTCGTAAGGAGGATATATAAACAAATCAGTCCAGCCAGAAAGTTGAGGCGCCAGGTCATTTCTGGCAATCGTCTCCAGAACACGGCAGGAAGTGCTTCCAGTTGCAATCACACGTCCCTTCTGTTCCTTTACCTTTTTTATTTTTCGAATAATCTCTTCTGGACATTCGTAATATTCTTTATGCATAAGATGGTCTCTAATGTCTTCTGTTTTGACAGGCAAGAACGTACCTAATCCAACATGAAGTGTAACGAATTCAATTTCTAATCCACGCTTCTTTATCTTTTCAAGAATATTGGTAGTGAAGTGCAAACCTGCTGTAGGGGCGGCAATAGCACCTTCTTTTCTAGCAAACACCGTCTGATAACGTTCTCTGTCTGAAGAAAATAGTGTATCTTCACTCTTACTGCGTTTTATATAAGGTGGTAAGGGCATTTGCCCGATTCTATCCAGAACCTCTTCTATGTTATTCTTAGTATCAAATTCTATAACCCATGAACCATCTGTGAATTTCTCAAGCAGGATTGCAGAAATTGTGTTATTGTCGAAATAAAGTTCATCCCCCTTTTTTAATTTCGCATTTGACTTTACTAGCGCCTTCCATCTATTTCCAGTTAACCTTTCTGTGCGTAGCAACTCAACAAACGCGCCACTGGCTTTGTTCCCGATCAAGCGGGCAGGAATAACCTTTGTGTCGTTTAAAATTAACAAATCTTCCTGAGAAAGATAATCAATAATTTCATTAAACTTACGATGTTCTATCCTTCCCGTATCCCGATAAAGCACCAAAAGCTGCGCATCGTCTCGGTCTTTCAGAGGTTGCTGTGCAATTAATTCCTTTGGCAGGTCGTAATCGTAATCGGATAACTTTGTAGTGAATTTCACAGGTTTTATATAGGTAATAACATTAATCATTTATTTGAGATATGATAGCATTCTAAAAAAATATTATCAAGTTTATACAACTCACGAATTTTAAAAAAATATTTTAGAAATTTTTTTTAAATATTCTTGTGAAAAAGATGCCATA
Organism: Planctomycetes bacterium GWA2_39_15; assembly: GCA_001824485.1. Classification (GTDB taxonomy): domain Bacteria; phylum Planctomycetota; class Brocadiia; order Brocadiales; family Brocadiaceae; genus 2-12-FULL-39-13. The sequence goes on from MHXP01000170.1 coordinate 5,615, forward strand.
TATAGTATCAACAATATCAATAAATACAACAATTTGGATATTGAACAGGCCATGATAATTTGTGCTTAAAATGTTGTTAAAATATTTCTTGACAAATATATAAAAAAGTTTATTGTCATAGCCGTAAGTGGTGAAAAGTGGTGAAAAGTGGGGAGAATAAAATATGTTCACCGGCGAATACCATCATACGATTGATGACAAAAACAGACTGGCAATACCAGCTCCTCTGCGTGACTGCATTGATGTGGAAACAGAAGGAAAGGGATTTTACCTAACTCGCGGATTAGAGACTTGTTTGTTTATGTTCACACCAAAGGGAATACAGGATGCTCTTTCAAAGATTGATCAGCACCCTTTCACTAAAAAAGAGGCGCGTGATTTTCAGCGTCGTTTTTTTTCCAAAGCACTGAAAATTCCAGATTGCGACCAGCAGGGACGCATACTGATTCCTCAACTTTTGAAAGACATTGCCAAGATTCAAAAGAATGTTGTGATTGTAGGAATAAGTAGTCGTATTGAAATTTGGGATGAAAAACGCTGGAAGGATTTTGAGTCAGAAACCGGAAAGTCATACGAAGAGCTTGCAGAAAATTTGTTTTAGCAGGATCATCCTTCCTACGAGATTGAGTAAATATCTGTCAGATTTTTATAAAAAATTATTAAATTAAATGCATGACACAACAAATGACCTTCTTCACAAACCTGTAATGGTCGAAGAAGTGTTAGATTACTTGAATCCTCAGACAGGTCAAGTTATTATAGATTGCACCGTAGGAGGTGGTGGTCATGCAAGCAAAATAATGAGCAAAATCAAACCTAATGGGCTTTTAATTGGTATTGACAAAGATATGGAAATATTACAAATCGCTAAGCAACACATATCAGAAATTGGAAATATTTTTAAACTTTATCACGCAGATTATTCCGAAATTGATGAAGTATTACGACAGGCAGGGACTGACAAGGTTAATGGTGTATTACTTGATCTGGGAACATCCTCCTTGCAGTTCGATCAGGCAGAACGCGGATTCAGTTTTTCAAAAGAGGGACCTCTTGATATGAGAATGGATCGCTCACAGGGTATTACTGCAAAAGATTTAGTCCATAGGCTCTCCGAACAGAAACTAGAAGAATTATTCAGTAAATATGGAGAAGAGCGGTGGTCAAGAAGGATTGCAAGGGCTATTTTAAAAGAAGAAAATGATACAGGCATTACCTCAACAAGACAGTTGGCAAACATAATTGAAAGAGCCGTTCCTAGAGGTAAAAGTAAAATCCACCCTGCAACAAGGGTATTCCAGGCGTTAAGAATTGCCGTTAACAAAGAGTTGGAAAGCTTAGAGGTCTTTTTGAATAAAATCCATAACTATATGACGGTGGGCGCTCGAATTGTAATTATAAGTTTCCATTCGCTTGAGGATAGAATTGTAAAGAATAAATTCAGTGAGCGAGCAAAACAAAATATATTCCAAATACTTACAAAAAAACCTATAACTCCCGGTGAGGCTGAAATAGAGAGAAACATCAGGTGCAGAAGCGCAAAACTTAGGGCTGCGGAAAGAATTTAACTCAGATCGAATACGGCAGTCTTTATACATTGTACAGATTGAAGAAGTGAAATAAAAAGGAGTAGAAAGATGTTGAGACTCTCAGAATTAATCAAACAAGGCAAAATGCCAGGAAAAGAGACCACACAAGGAAATGAAGCATTCGAGTTTCAAGACTATTCTGAGGTAAAAGCATCCGAGAAGGTTGTTCATACAGCTTCTGTATTTAATTTTGGAATATCCAGGATATTGCTAGTGTTTGCCATCATCATCACGATGGCATTGTTTGTGGTGTGGGAAAGAAATAAAACAATAGAATTAGGGTACCAGGTGGCTAAGCTTCAAAGAAATTGTGCTGAGTTATCAGAAAAGAATAGAAAATTGAACTACTATGTTAATAGACTTAAATCGCCCGAAGTTATCGCCTTTAAAATACGTTCACTAAAGTTACCCCTTATTCAACAAGAAGAAACTTCATATATGACAGCAATGGGACGACAGTCACAACTTAAAGAGAATTTAACTAAACCAATAAAAACAGGCTTGAATAAAGACTTATATACACAAAAAGAACCTATTTTGAATTGCTGTTCATTGCATAATTAAACTTGAATTAGATTTTTAGTTCAGAATAACTTTGTGTTATACAGACGTTCAGCAATCAGCTTTCCAAAATCCGGGGTCTCTACATAGAAGGCTGATAGCTGAACTCTGACAACTAAATCTTATCATTGTCTAAATATGTTTAAGAGTAGTTTATGTTATGCCCTCCTCCCGGACGCTTTCGGGGCAAATGATGTTTTATGTCCCGAAAGCGTTCGTAAAATTTAAACTTAGACGGTTACTTTTAATTTAGTATAATTTTATTGAATTGCCAACATGCTACCTTTAAAGAAGCATAGATTTCGGGCAAATATAATTGGTGTTTTTCTTATAATAGCTTTCATTGCTCTATCTGTTCATTTAGGGCGTGTTCAGTTAATTGATCATGATAAATACATTAAATTAGCCAAATCGCAACAATCCAAAAAAATTGTTTTACCTGCCAGAAGAGGTTTAATCCTGGATCGAAATGGGAATAAACTTGCCGAATCCTTACAAGTAGGTTCTATCTATGCAGACCCTACAGAAATTGAAGACCTCAACGCTGTTACACGTCATTTAAGTGCCATATTAAAACCCATCCCTTCAAAACTAGCCAAGATACGCAATAAAAGCAGACGATTTGTTTGGATTAAACGAAAGGTTGGCGATGAAGAACTCAACACAATCGCAAAATTATCTTTAAAAGGTATTTATGTCCAGCACGAATATCACCGTTTTTATCCAAATAACCAGTTAGCCAGTCATATCCTGGGATTCACCAATATTGACGGGAAAGGACTAGAGGGTATTGAGCTATTATTCGATAATGTGCTATCTGGAAAATCAGGATTTAAATTGATCAATCGGGATGCATTGCAACGTCAGATTATCACACCTGATGCGGAGATACAACTACCCAGGCATGGGAATAATGTTGTGCTTACGATTGACTCTAATATTCAGCATTTTGCCGAAGAAGAATTGGAAATCGCTTGCGAGAAATGGAAACCATTATCAGCAACAGCAATCGCAATGGACACAATGACAGGCGAAGTGCTGGCAATGGCTAATTACCCTACGTACGATCCTAATCACTTTAAGAAATATCCTTCCAACACCAGAAAGAATCTGGCTATTACCGATTTTTACGAACCTGGTTCATTAATAAAACCAATTGTAATTTCAGGTATTTTCGAGAACGGTCTTGTGAAACCTGATGATATATTTTTCTGCAACAATGGCGTTTATGAAATAGACGGCAGAGTTCTGCACGATACGCATGGAGGTCATGGCAATCTTACCGCTTCTGAGATTATTGTATACTCAAGTAATATTGGTATGGCAAAGTTAGGCATGCTTATGGGAAATGAAAGGATGTACAAGCATCTTAAACAATTCAATTTTGGAGAAAAAACAGGAATTGAATTACCCGGTGAGGTAGAAGGTATTTTCCGTCCTTTAAAACAATGGTCAAAAAAATTTACTCTTGTATCTGTCTCATTTGGACATGAAATTGCTGTAACTCCACTCCAATTTATTACAGCTTTTTGCAGCATTCCCAATGGTGGTCTTTTGCAAAGGCCAAGAATTATGAAATCAATAATGAAAGCCGATGGTGAAAAAGAAGATTTTGTTAATGGTACAAATGCAGCTAAACGTGTAGTCAATACCAATGTCGCACGCAACATCATGAATCCAATACTGAGGAAGGTAGTTACAGACGGCACCGGGAAAAATGCAAATTTAGTTGAATATGACGTAGCCGGTAAAACAGGAACGTCACAAAAATCAGAGATCGGTGGCAGATTTTCACACGATAAATTTATTGGCTCTTTTGTTGCTTATGCACCAGCAGAAGACCCACGTATCTGTGTGTTAGTAATGATCAATGAGCCTAAGAATGGTGCATACTACGGCGGAACTGTCGCTGCTCCCGTTGTGGCAGAAATCATTAGACGATCACTACTTTATCTTGGTGTAGAACCTACAAAATTTCAAATGGCAATGCAGTAATTTCACTTTATTTTCAATACGCAAAAGGAGGTGATAAACAGCTTTATATACATAAAAAAACATTAAATTATGTGACAAATTATTTCTGGTTTTGTTAAAATTATATCGCTGGAGGAACTAAAATGACACACAAAGAAATTGAAAAACAAAACTTCGTTTTATGGTACGGGTTGTACGCAACTGAAAAAGAACTTGAAATGGCCCGCTCCAATAACAAGGAAACACTAAATAGACTTTTAAAAGAATATGCCGATGAAGTAGAAAAAATTAACAAGGCTAGGGGTTTTTACGAACATATTATTAAATCAAAGAGTAAGCAAACACAAGGGTTTGATGCAACATTGAGAATAAATTATTTTTCAAATCGAATGGAAAATACTGTTTTGGAGAAAGTCTAATAAAAACGTATGAAATTAAATGAGCTTTGTTCCAGTCTTAAAGAACATAAATCTTCCGATTTTTTGGAAAAAGAAATACACGGGATAACACACGACTCCCGTAAAGTAAAAGATGGCTATGTGTTTGTTGCCATTAAAGGTCACAAACTGGATGGACATAATTTTGTCACTGCCGCACTGGATAAAGGGGCATCCGCTATTGTTGTAGAAAAAAAGATTGAAGTAACCCCACGCGTACCTCAAATTGTCGTAACTAATACACGTCAAGCCTTAGCATCTATTAGCAGTCGCTTTTACGGTGAACCTTCTTCAAAAATGACCGTTGTTGGTATTACCGGCACAAATGGCAAAACAACTACTTCATATCTTACAAAGTCAATTATTGAGGCTTCTGGCTATAAAACAGGATTGATCGGCACTATCCAATATCAAATAGGTAAAAGAGTAATACCGGCACAAGAAACGACCCCAGAGTCTGTTGAAATACAGAGTTATCTTTCTGAAATGCTTAAATCCAATATAAAATATGCAGTGATTGAAGCATCATCTCATGCCCTTTCCCAGCACCGATTAGATGGCGTTAGTTTTAGTTCTGCAATTTTCACAAACTTATCTATGGAGCACCTTGATTATCATGAAAATATACGGGATTATAGAACGGAAAAATTAAAGCTTGTAAAAAATTTAAGTCAAGAAGCATTTTCAATCCTGAATGCCGACCATAACACCAGCAAACATTTTGCTGAATGTACAAAATCAAAGGTAATATGGTATGGAATGAAGAGAAGCAGGGCAGATGTAACCGCAGAAATAATTGATATGAGTACTAATTCGACAAGGATTTTGTTAAATTCCCCATGGGGTAAAAAAATTATTAACTTAAAATTAATTGGTAAACATAATATCTATAATGCACTGGCTGCGGCTGCTAATGGTTTGGCGTTGGGTTTTACGATTGATGCAATAAAAACAGGTATCGAAACTTTAAGCACAGTACCTGGCAGACTGGAAACATTAAACTTTGGGCAGGATTTTGAAGTTTATGTTGACTTTGCGCACACACACCAAGCATTGCAAGTCATTCTTAGTACCCTTCGAGCTATAACGAAAGGCCGTATTATACTTGTTTTTGGATGCGGCGGAGATAGAGATAGGAAGAAAAGACCCAAGATGGGTCACATTGCAGAAAAATATTCTGATGTTTTCTGGATAACAAGTGATAATCCCCGTTCAGAGGACCCAAATAATATTATATATGAAATTCAAAAAGGAGTGAGTAAAGAAGCTTATTTTCGAGTGCAACCCGATAGAAAAATTGCTATCGAAGAGGCTCTTTTAGAAGCACAAAAGGGTGATGTTGTCATCATTGCAGGAAAAGGTCACGAACAATATCAAATATTAAAAAACACAATAATCCCCTTTGACGATCGTGAAGTTGTAAGGCAGGCTTTACAAAATAATATATTGTTACCACTCAGGGTGTAATAAATGGAAGTCATATCCTTAGAAGAAATCTTAAAAGCTGTCGGGGGGCACTTAATACTTGATCCTAAGTATAATCAAGTGTCTACTGATAGAAATGTAAATATAGCAGGCGTATCCATAGACAGCCGGACCGTTAAAAAAGGTGATTTATTTTTTGCAATCAAAGGAGAGCATTTTGACGGCCACCAGTTTATCATTCAGGCAATAAGTGCCGGAGCAGTTGGTGCGGTCGTTTCAAAAGGTGTTAAAATTGACTTAGAACATAAGAACCGTTTAATAATTCAAGTAGCTGATACAATAACGGCGCTAGGAAACTTAGCAAGATATTATCGCCAAAAATTGAATACGAAGATTATTGGTATTACGGGAAGTAACGGCAAGACCACTACAAAAGAGATGACATATCATTTATTATCTCGCTTCGGTTCAGTGATAAGACCCCAAAAAAGCTTCAATAATTTTATTGGTGTACCTCTGACAATATTTGAAATCGAAAAAAAACATCTATATGGAGTATTGGAAATGGGTACAAATGCTGCAGGAGAAATTCGACGTCTGTCAGAGATTGGTGCTCCCGATGTTGCGGTAATCACCAACATTTCAAAAACACACTTAGAGGGTCTTGGAAGTATTGAAGGCGTTGCCCTGGCAAAAGCGGAAATATTAGACTATCTCCGGAATGGTGGGATGTTTGTGTATAACTTCGATAACACATGGTGTGTTAAGGTTGCCAGTGAATTTAAAGGAAAGACAGTAAGTTTTGGTCTCAGTTCTAGTGCAGATATAAGAGGTACAAATGTGAGAAAGAAAGATAGTGGATACGTTTTCACAATCAATGGGAATATAGAAGTTTATATTCCGATTCCCGGTTATCATAACATAAATAACTGTTTGGCTTCGTTTGCGGTTTGCCATGCATTAGGTCACAATATCAACACTTTAAAAGACGCCTTCTCTTCTTTTAAATTACCTTCAATGAGGATTGAACAACAACACATTGGGAATATCACGGTCATTAACGATGCGTACAACGCAAATCCTGAATCTGTACGCGCAGCTTTACAATACCTCAGTGAAATTAAAACATTGGGAAGAAAGGTATTTATATGTGGGGACATGCTGGAATTAGGAGAAGAGTCCCCTCGATTACACAGGGAAATCGGTGAGATAGCGGCTCGTCTAAATATTGATTTATTATGGACAGTAGGGGAACGGGCGGCAGAAGTTGCAAAGGCGGCTAAATCTTCAGGTATGTCTGAAAGATGTATTAACAGTTTTAAAGATGCCGCAGACATATCAGACAATGAAATAAATGAACTCAAAGAAAATGATGTGGTATTAATAAAAGGCTCCAGAGGTATGCACATGGAAAATATTATTAAGAAGTTTAGTGGATTTTTCATGAAGCGAGTACCAGTTTATAATTGAGTTTAAATATTGGTTTAAATAAAAACGGCAAGAAATCACAATTAAAGAGGTTAAATAGACTTTGCTATACAGTTGGTTTTCTTCTATAAGTTCGCTGGAAATTTTTAAGTTTATATCCTTTCGTTCCTGTTTGGCTGCTTTTACGGCATTTTTAATTAGCATTTTTTTTGGCCAATGGTTTATTAAGAAACTCCGGGCTTTAAAGATAGGTGAGGATACTTCAAAAACTGATTCCGAAGAACTCAAACGTATGCATTTTGATAAAAAGAGCACGCCGACAATGGGAGGAATTGTTGTAATCGTTGCCATTTTAGTTTCCACTCTTTTCTGGTGTGATATTTATAATGGATATGTCCTTTTATTGTTGTTTACATTGATATGGTTTGGCGCACTGGGATTTATTGATGACTATATAAAACTTACACAGAAGAATTCTGCGGGTTTGAGCGATGTATCAAAATTATTGTTTCAATCGGCATTAGGACTCATACTTGGGTTGATTTTATACTTTCACTTTAATAAATTTACATGGGGTACGCAACTCGTTATCCCTTTTATAAAAGGTTTTAAACTAGATATAGGACCTTTCTACATATTGACTGTAGCCTTTTTTATAGTTGGAATGTCAAATGCTGTAAATCTCACTGATGGCTTAGATGGATTGGCCATTGGATGTAGCATTATCGCGGGAATTGCTTTCGCCGTTATTGCATATGTTTCAGGCAGAGCCGATTTCAGCAGTTATTTGCAAATTCCTCATGTACCCGGAAGCGGTGAATTGAGCGTCTTTTGCGCTGCGCTTGTAGGCGGTGGCTTAGGGTTCTTGTGGTACAATAGCTTTCCTGCACAGGTATTTATGGGTGACACAGGTTCATTGACATTGGGTGGGATACTGGGACTAGCCTCAATCATTGTAAAGCAAGAAGTTTTAATGATTATTGTAGGCGGTATCTTTATCGCAGAAGCGGTTTCGGTTCTCTTGCAAAAACTCTTTTATAAATTGACAAAGAGAAGGATTTTTCGATGTGCACCCTTGCACCACCACTTCCAATTTAAGGGGTGGCATGAAACAAAAATTACCCACAGATTTTGGATCGTTGCAGCTATGCTGGCAATATTCAGTCTCGTATTACTATAAAGGGAGATTTATTTGTGAAAACGTGGCACTCTATTATATATATTGTGGTTGCCTTATTAGGATTCAGCATTATTACAGTATTTAGTACAGACATGTCAACTATTCGATCTGGTGTAAATAGTTATCAATTTACAAAGCATCTTTTGTGGATATTCGTAGGCACGTTATTGTTAATAACCATGGCAAAGGTGGATTACCATTATCTGCAAAAATTGAGCATCCCCCTTTTAGTCATATCCTTTATTCTCATTTCGCTTGTTTTAATACCAGGAATAGGTACCGTTACAAATGGTGCGCGCAGGTGGATTCGATTCAGTAATTTTTTTGGCATTCAACCATCCGAATTTGCAAAGCTGTCAATTATAATTTTCATTTCAAGTTATATTGCAAAAAACCATAATCTTATGTCCGGATTTATAAAAGGATTCGCAACACCACTTGGTATTACTGCGCTAACAAGTGGTCTCATAATCATGGAGCCTGATTTTGGGACTTCAGCATTTATTGCAATTTTATCTTTAATTATGCTTATCGTAGGCGGAACAAGAATTATTTATATTTTTTTCACTGCTATAGCTTCAGTGCCATTTATATATAAACTGTTGTTTGAAGTCTCCTTTAGATTAGACAGATTGAAAGCTTTCTTAGATCCATGGAAAGACCCTCTGGGAGCAGGATATCATATAATTCAGTCCTGGATTGCCCTCGGTTCCGGTGGTTTAACAGGATTAGGTGTCGGTGGCAGCAGACAGAAATTATTCTTTTTACCTGAAAGCAGCAGTGATTTCATATTCACAATTATCGGCGAAGAATTTGGTTTTATCGGAGCAATGATTATTATAAGCCTCTTCGTGCTTTTAATATGGCAGGGATTAAAGATTATACATGCCGCCAAAGACATATTCGGATTTTTTTTAGGGCTCGGGATTACTGTAATGTTTGGACTACAGGCAGCTATTAACATTGCAGTTGTATCTGGAAGAATGCCAACAAAAGGCATCCCCTTACCCTTTATTAGCTCGGGAGGATCATCATTGCTGTTTTCAATGATTGGAATTGGTATCCTAGTAAATATTGCAAGGCAGTCCTTGGAATCAGAAACTTCGAATCTACTAACTGATAAAACGGAAACATCAGAAACTTCTAACAATAGTATACTGCCACTAAGAATTTGGCATAATGTAACGTCTAAGATAGCGAGCTTTTCCTGGCGATAGTATTTTACAGATTAAACTTTAATTTTACTAATTTCAGGCAAGAATTTTTAACAAACTTGTCCCTCCCCTGTTTAAAATATATATAGGGTAGGGTTATGAAATATGCAAAATATAAATTACAAAACCTGTTCGTTTTGATATGTCTCGTTTGGGGGTATAAAATAATGAAAGTTATTTTTGCAGGTGGTGGTACTGGCGGACATTTGATGGTGGGATTAAGCGTAGCAGAAGAGATTCGTTCGAGATTTCATGAGGCAGAAATTATTTTTTTCGGAACTGATAAAATATTTGAAAAACGCTGCGTAGAAGAGCGAGGGTTCCTGTTCCGGCAAATGCGCTCAAAAAAATGGGAAAAATCATTCAAGCGTATACTCACGTTTGTTGGGGCAACGTTTGTTGGCATTATAGAATCACTTTTTGCTATCAGAAAATTTAATCCTGATATTGTCGTTGGTTTGGGTGGATACGCTTCCGTTGCTCCAATTATTGCCGCAAAATTACTCAGTATTCCATCCGTATTACTCGAACAAAATGTAATTCCAGGAAAGGCTAATCGGTTCTTAACCAACTGGGCCGATGAAGTATATTGTCACTGGCGTGGGTCACTCAAATGGTTCAATAAAGCAAAAGTTGTCCGTGTGACAGGCACGCCTATTCGCAAGGATATTTTATATAGCCAAAAATCGCGTTCTGCCGAAAAATTCGGATTAAGTCCCTCTAAAAAAACATTACTGATTACAGGAGGAAGTCAGGGCGCCCAGACAATTAATGAAGTTATACTAAGATGTTTACCTAAGCTAGAATCCTTATCCAATAACTTACAAATAATTCACTGTACGGGTGAATACAGCTATGAAATTGCAAAAGCAGCATATAAACAAACAAATATTAATGCGTTTGTTTGCAGTTTCCTTGACGACATGGGTGCTGCTCTTAGTATGGCAGATATAATCATTTGCAGGGCTGGCGCAACCACTATTGCAGAAATTACTGCTATAGGTATTCCAGCCATTTTAATACCGTACCCATATGCTGCGGATAACCATCAATACTGGAATGCAATGGAATTAGCAAGCAATGGTGGTGGGTATTTATTACAACAAATAGATTTAACACCTGAAAAAATTGTGGAGCTTGTTACAGACCTTCTTAACAATAAAGAAAAATATGACAGAATGAAGATGTTTAACAAGGGGATGGGTATTCCGAATGCGTCTGTAAGTGTCGTTGATAATATATGCGGGGTAATTGGTTTAAAAAGCTCACAATTTGCGTTAACTATCGGTTAACTTTTCTGTATTCTGTTTAAACTTATATACGACTTTGGGTTGAAATATTGCATAAAATAAGACCATGAGTTAGGAACGTCTTCCGACGGCGGGTAACAACAAGAGTTGTGCCTTATCTCTAACTTCAAAAGGTTTTTTATATAAAGGAAATGGTACCATGGATTTATCAGAAGGTATTGACAGGATGAAAACCTACACACCAGCATTAGAAAATTTATTTAATCGTGTACCTTTACGTGGACGTTGTGTATACTTTATTGGCATTGGCGGTATAGGGATGAGTGCGGTTGCACGCATTCTCATAAACGAAGGGTGTGTTGTGTCAGGCTCTGATACTCGGTCTTCTTCCTTGACTACGACATTGGAAAAGATGGGGGCAAGAATTAACACAAAGCAAGACGGCCGTTCCATGCCATCTGAAACAGACATGGTGGTAATCTCAGCAGCTATATCCGAAGACAATCCAGACCTTAAAACTGCCCGCCAAATGGGTATAAAAGTAGTAAAATACTCCCAAATACTTGGTTCGTTAATGAAGGAAAAACGTGGCATTGCAGTCAGTGGTACCCACGGAAAGACAACCACAAGTGCAATGGTTTCCACAATATTAAAAACCGCAGGGTTAGATCCAACATTTGTCATAGGTGGAGAGGTGCCAGACATTGGCGGAAACGCACATCTTGGGAAAGGAAATTTATTTGTAGCAGAGGCATGTGAATATGACAGATCTTTTTTAAACCTTGCGCCTCAGGTGGGTGTGATTACCAATATCGAAGAAGACCACCTGGACTATTATGAAAATATTGATAAAATAATTACTGCCTTTGGCGATTTTGCGTCCTTGATTTCAAAAGATGGTTTGTTGGTAGTGCACAATCACGACAACAATATTGCAAGCGCTATACAAAGAGCAAATTGCAAGGTAGAAACATTTTCGCTAGACAACTCTTCTGATTGGCGTGGCAAAGTCCTTTCTACTGGCAAGGGTATAAATAAATTTAGAATTTATAGAAGAAATACGTTGTTTGGTGAGTTTTCATTAAAAATACCGGGAACACATAATATTTTAAATGCATTAGCCGCAACTGCAGTATGCACTTTTATTGGAGTTGACAAACATTCTATCAGGACTGCGTTAGCTTCCTTTAGCGGTGCAAATAGACGGTTTCAAATTATTAGTACAAAGAACGATATTACTGTAATTGATGATTACGCCCATCATCCAACAGAAATACGCGTTACATTAAAGGCCGCACGGGAACTTTATCCAGAAAACAGGATATGGTGCGTGTTTCAACCTCATCAATACAGCAGGACACGCCACTTATTAAAAGAATTCTCAAGGTCTTTTCAAAATGCTGATAAAATAATTTTTGCGGATATCTATGCAGCACGTGACAACGATTATGAAAAAACTGCAATGAACTCTTTTATGTTGTATGGAGAAACTCGCAATGCTGGTGCAAATGTCCAGTATATTCCACAATTGTGCGATATTGTAAATATACTTTATTCAAGTGTAAGACCAGGCGACCTTGTTAT
>MHXP01000170.1:18469-18843 GCA_001824485.1 Planctomycetes bacterium GWA2_39_15
GTTCAGGAATAAATGCAAGCAAGCTTGCAATGGACAAATTAGCAACAAAAAAATGTTTTATCGAAGCGGGGCTTACAACTCCAGACTATATTACTGTAACGGAATTTCAGGAATTTACTGAAATACAACAGGAAATAAATAATCTCGGGCTACCGGTAGTCTTAAAACCAACAAGAAATGGTTCTAGTATAGGCATATCAATAATTAAAGACGCCAAAAACCTTCAAACAGGTTTGGAAAAGGCATTTGAATTTGGTTATGAATTACTTATCGAAAAATACATAAAAGGCAGGGAATTAACCTTGGGAATATTAGATGACAAGGCATTTCCCATTATTGAAATAAAGACATCAGTGGAATTCTATAATTATGAT